>NZ_JAINEZ010000113.1:0-13889 GCF_019873065.1 Sphingobium sp. PNB | reverse complement strand
CCCGGCCCATGCCCCGCCCCGCCCCCGTGACGATCGCGACCCGCCCGTCCAACCGAATCATCCCGCTTCCTCTCGCCTGTCCATATACATGCAACATGCAGAGGGGCGGCGTCGCCATATCCGCGTCCAAAACATCGCCTATCCATTATATGGCGGCGTCCCTTCGGCGGAGCGGTGGCAATAGTCCACATAGGGCGGCCCAGCGCCACGAGCGGAGCCACAACCGGGATCGGCCAATACGGAGGGGTCGCAGCCTCAGTCCTGGCCGGCGGATTGCAACTGGAATGCGCGGGTGCGCTCAATATGCGCCCGCATATGCCGTTCGGCAGCGTCGGGATTGCCGGCTTCGATCGCGTCGATGATCGCCTTGTGATCCCGCAGCACGGCCCGCCCGCTCCAGCCACGGGCGCGAGAGAGCCGGCTGTTGAGTACCCGCAATTGCTGGTCGATCTGCACCAGTTGCCGCGCCAGCCGCATATTGCCCGCACCCTCGCGGATCATGCCGTGAAAGGCGGCGTCGAGTTCGACATGAGCAGCCAGGTCGCTTTTCTCCACCACGATCTCATGCTGCGCGAACAACGCCCTGAGCCGGGCAACGCCTTCCGCATCCATGCGCTCGGCCGCACGGCGCACGGTCATGATCTCCAACCCTTCCCGAATGTCGAGCAGATCGAGAATGTCGGGCGTGCCGCCTGCGATCACCGCTACGCCGGTCCTGGCGCGGGGTTCGACCAGCCCTTCCCGCTCCAGCGCGATCAGTCCTTCGCGCGCAGGCGTACGGCTAACCCCCAATTGCCGCGCGATCTCCGGCACGCTCAAATGAGTGCCGGGGGCCAGTGCGCCTGAAAGTATGGCATTGCGCAGGCGCTCGGCAACCATTTCCGTCAGCGCCTCCGGCCGGGTCAGCGGTTCGAAATGCCCAGACGCCTCCAGCTCCCCGTCGGCATATTCATGTTCCTTCTGCATGCAAAGCTCCATGCTCCCAATCGCGGCTGGTTTCAACGCAAACCGGGCCGCCGTGCCAATTGCAGGCATGAGGATATGACCACGGCAATCTTCAGATAGGCGATGGCATGCTGAACGGATCGGATTCATTTTGTTTGCTGCCGGCCGGCATGATAGCGCGCGGGCAAACGATCATGAGGCATATATGAAGTATATTTTTGCTCTTGCGGCTGCCCTGTCCCTTTCCAGCCCGGTGGCCGCGCAGGACGCGCCCGTCATCAAGGCGCGCACGATGGTCAAGACGGCCGATGGCGTCCGCGTCGGCTTCATCGATCGCGTCAATGCGAATGCCGAGGGCGCCCCGACCTCGGTACAGATCATCTACAAGGGCCGCTTCGTGTCGATACCGGCGGCAACCCTGTCCAATGGGGAAAAGGGACTGGTCACCAGCCTGACCGCAGCCGACCTCAACAAGCTCTGACCGGGCCGGAAAATGGCATGGCGCATCATGCGCGTCATGCCATTGCGTTCGGCATCTTATCCCGGCCCGGAAAAGCGCAACCCCTCGTCGGGCGCCAGATGGCGGAGCTGGACGAACTTGCCCGGCTGCCTGCTTGGGATGCCGGCCCCGCCTTCGCTCACCGCTGCGCACCGGGTTCGAAGACCGCGGCGGTCAGATGCTGGCCGCCGTCCGCCAGCGCGCGATGGCCCAGGATGAAGCAGGCCTCGTCCGAAACCAGGAACATCGCCGCCCCGCCCACATCCTCCACCGGGTCGGCAAGGCGCGGCATCGCCATATTGGCGATCAGCGTATCGACGCTCTTGCCCTTCTTCGCGCGATAATCCGCAAAGATCGCAATGTCCGGCACCGCCGGCTGGAGGAAATTGACGAGAATGCCATCCTTCCCCCATTCGACGCCTGCCGACCGCGTAAGGCCCGTCAGCGCGAAGTCCATGGTGACGGCATCCGTCACGCCCTCATTCGCCGTCGGACCGTAGATCGAACCCAGGTTGACGATGCGCCCGCCGCCCGCCGCTTTCATGTGCGGATAGACCGCCTGCATCATGTTGATCGCGCTCAGCAGCACGTCATTGAACGCTGCGGTGAAGTCGGGCGCCCCCTGCCTGTCCGCCAGCCGGTCCCATTTCAGCGCCGCGTGCGCGCCATTCAGCATTATGTCGATCCGGCCATGCGCCCCCACTACCGCATCGGCCAGCGCCCGTGCGGCTTCGGGGTCGGAAAGGTCGGCGCTGCGCGCCTCCGCGCCGGGAATAGGGCGGGCGGCCGCTTGTGCCGCTTCGTCATCCTTGTCGACCAGCACCACCTTTGCGCCTTCACGGGCGAAACGGAGGGCGATGCCCCGCGTCACTTCATTGGCCGCGCCGGTAACGATCGCGACCTGCCCTTCGATCAATCCCATCCTGTCCTCCCCGCGCTCAGGCCGTCAGTTCGACGGCCGCCTGGCTGTGCTCCTTGTGGATGTCGGTGCCTTCCTCATGCATCTGGAGCGGCGCGGTCGCCCATGCGCCGCCGTCGACGCAGAAGACCTGCCCGGTGATGAAGCGGCCATTGTCGCTGCAAAGCCCCAGCACCGCGCCGGCAATGTCGATCTCGCAATCGCCCATGCGACGCATCGGGAATTGGCGCACGCTGGCTTCGGCCATTTCCCTGTTCTGGTCGGCCCAGCTTTTATAGGCCCAACTGTCGCCAGCCGGCGTGATGCAGTTGACAGTGATATTGTCCTTGCCGAATTCTCGTGCGGCGCTGCGCGTCAGTGCTTCATTGGCGGATTTGGTGATGTTGTAATCGCTGGCATAGGGCTGACCCCAGATGTTCCAGTGGCTGGAAAAATAGATCAGCCGCCCGCCGCCAACCTTGCGCATGTGCGGAACCGCCGCGCGGCTGGTCCAGAGCGACTGGTAGAAGCCGGTCATCAGCGTCATCCTGTAATCGGCGTCGGGCTTGTTTTCGATCGACCGAACAGGCGCGATCCCCTGCGCATTGTTGACGACGATGTCGAGCCGCCCGAATCGTTCGGCCGCATTATTGACCAGATCTTCCATCTGTTGCCGGTTGCCGACATCGGCGGCGACGAACTGCGCCCGTTCCGCAGCGCCGGAAAGCTGCGCGATCAGCGCTTCATTCTCCCGATTATTTTCCGGGCTGCGCGAGCAATAGACCACTGCGTCGCCTTCCTTCAGGAAACGCAGCACGATGCCCTGGCCAATGCCTTTCGTGCCGCCCGTGACGACCGCCACCTTGCCGCTCAGGCGCCCATGCGTCTGCATCATTTCCCTCCTCAAGCTGTTTCGATCAGCGGCTTGCCCGCCGTCATGCGCCACATGTCCGCCACTACCGGCAGGTGGATGGTCTGTCCGCCGTCCACCGCCAGCAACTGGCCCGTGATGTAACGGGCCGCGTCTGACAGCAGGAACAGCGCGGCCTGCGCAATATCGTCCGGCCGACCAAGATAAGGCAGCACATTATTGTCCAGTGTCATCTGGAAGAACCGGTCGCCCATATTGCGCGTCGTGGGCGTGTCGATGAAGCCCGGCGCTATCGTGTTGCAGCGGATTCCCCGCTTGCCATAGGCGGTGGCGATCGATTGGCTCAGACTGTGCACCGCCGCCTTCGAAGCCGCATAGGCGGGAACGGTGCCAAGCGACAATATGCCGGCGGTGGACGAAATATTGACGATCGCCCCGCCGCCGCGCTTCAACATCTGCGGGATACAATATTTGGCGGCCAGCATCGGCCCGCGCAGATTGACCTCCAGCGCGCGGTTCCAGATGGCGACGTCCATCTCATGAATCTCGCCATCGGCACCGGTCTGATCGGGCGCGTTGTACGACACGGTGTTGTCGAGCAGATCGACACCCCCAAAGCGCGCCACGGTCTCATCGACCATCATCCGGACCTGCGCTTCGTCGCGCATGTCGACCCGTAGCGCCAACGCCTGTCCGCCGGCCGCTGCAATGGCCCCCGCCGCGGAGCGTGCATTGCCCTCGTCCAGATCGGCAATCACCACCGCCGCGCCTTGCGTAGCGAGCAACTCGGCTGTCGCCTTGCCGATGCCCGATGCGCCGCCCGTCACGACAGCCACCTTGTCCGCCAATATGGGCTGCACGGCTCTCTCCACTCGATGATATTTCACCAAGTTTATTATATGGCCATGAAGATGATCAATATTACTGGGGATTCCATCATGGATATGAAGGTGAACGGAAATTCGCCAGATATATAGAACGATCGTTCTTATGAATTGCCTGTTATCGTGCGCGGAACTGCGTCGAAAAAGGCCTTGCCGGCCTCCTCCAGACGGATGAATTCCGACCATAGGCCCAGATCGCGGCGCGTATCGGCATAGCTATAGTCCAGCACCCCCGGCATGGAACCCGCCATCGGTACATCATAGCCCATGCCCCGAAGCCGGTGGAGCATCGCCTGATGATCGTCGATCAGATAACCGAAATGATGCAGCCGTATCGGCCCCGCCAAAGCGGGTACATGATCGTCATAGATTGTCCTCTGCATCGGATCGGGTTCGATGATCTCGGTCATCACCTCGTCGATCCATGCAAGCGCAATCCGCCGCGTCGGCGCCGGTCGGCCGTCGATCGCCGGCGGTTCGTTCACCATGAACTCGACCGGGCCGAACTTCGCGCGGAACGCGGCAACAGCGGCGTCCGCGTCGCGGGTGACATAGCCGAACTGGAAAAAGCCCTTGAAGAAATTCTGCACCCTGTCCTCCGCCGCTGCGTACCTTATGCCAAGATAGGTACTATCAAGAACCTATGCTGGCAAGCGAGCCGGTCTTGGGCGGTTTCGGCAGCGCGACGCCCTGGCCCAGCGGTCGTCCAGCAAGCGCGCATGGACGACATAGGCGCGCCGTGAAATGGGGCGGCCCCAGCATCCTTTATCGCCCCTTGCCGTTTCAGAATGAGGGAGAGCATCGATGCATGGAGCCTTGGAAGCGGGATTTTGGGGCCTGGTGGGCGGATCGGCGCTGTTGATAGGCGCGTGCATCGCCTATGTGGCAGATCTTCCGCAACGGCTGATCGCCGCGATCATGGCGATTGGATCGGGCGTGCTGATTTCGGCCGTGGCCTTCGACCTGATGGACGATGCCTATGCTCGCGGCGGCTTCGATTCCACCGCCTTCGGATTTCTGGCCGGGGCGGTCGTCTACACGATTGCGAATGTGGCCGTGTCGCGGGCCGGTGCCCGGCATCGTAAACGGTCGGGTTCGAACCCGCACGAGAGCCAGGCGCCGGCTGCCGGGAATTCCGGGCTGTCGATTGCCGTCGGCGCCTTGCTGGACGGCATTCCGGAGTCCGTGGTCATAGGGGTGAGTCTGCTGCATGGCGGCGGCGTCAGCATGGTCACGGTCATCGCCGTGTTCCTTTCCAACGTTCCCGAAGGCCTTTCCAGCGCCGCGGGAATGAAGAAGGCGGGTCGGGGCCCCGCCTATATCTTTGGCGTCTGGGGAGCTATCGCTTTGGCTTCCGGTCTGGCCGCGCTGATCGGCTACATCACTCTGGCGGGCGCGGACCCGGATCTGATCGCAGCCACCACCGCCGTGGCAGCAGGAGCCATTCTCGCCATGCTGGTGGACACGATGATTCCGGAAGCGACGGAGGAAGCGCATGAATTTTCCGGCCTCATCGCCGTCGCGGGATTCCTGATTGCCTTCATATTGACGAAGCTGGAGTGAGCGTGGCCACAGATGAACGGGAAAATGCCAGCCTCGTTCATCTCCGGTTACACATGCAGGACCGACGCCCATGCACGACACGGCGTCCAACCCTCATGCTTGCGGGTAGCCGACGACTTCGCAAGGGAAGGCAGGCCCCCTGCCATAACAAAACGCCCCGTCCCTTTCGGGACAGGGCGCCGGTGCTGAATTTACAATCGGCCTTTATTCTTCGCCATTATCCTTCACGCCCACCGTCGGCACATCGATGGTTTCCTTCTTTGTGCCGACGACGACCGCCTTGGAATCGACGTCCACCTTGGGAAGTTCGCCGCCCTTCACACTGACCTCCGGAACATCTCCACCGGAAACATCGGCTTTCCAGAAGCCGGTTGCGAACAATATTCCGACAATCGCCAGAACGATGATCAAGGCAATCGCAACGGTCCGCCCGCCGCGATGTTTATGAACCACGACACGGTCATCCGTATAGCGATCCCTGTGAACTTCTACCATCTCCATCCTCCTCCTTAAGAGACTGGGGAAACAATCAGGCCTTAATTCTTGTTCCCTTTCCATTCATTGTCTGGCCGTCCGGGCAATTTCCCGAAGCTGCGAACCGTCGATCCTGACATGGCGATATAGCGCTTCAACAATGCTGAACAGGCCGAACAGCGCGAGCCCGCTCGCCACGATGAAGAGCAGCAGCGGCCCATGCTCCTGATCGCGGAGCTGCCTGAGGGCCGCGCCCAACCCGCCTGCCTCGTCGGGATCGGCATGCAAGGCAGCGTTGATCACGAACCAGCCGATCATGGCGAAGACGATGGCGCGGGCCGCATAGCCGATCCGTCCGGCCCAGCGCACGGCTTCCGGCACCGGCACATCGGCCGCAAGTTCGTCGAAACGGCCCCGGCAGGCCTTTACCGCCTGTGCGAGCGCAATGAAGAAGAATATGACCCCGGAAATGACGAGCACGGCCTGACCGCCCGGCTGATCGAGCAGCCAGGCGGACCAGCCTTGCGCCGTCCGGTCGCCGGGACTTCCTTCGGCTGCCGGCGCCTTGCGAAGCACCAGGTTGACCGCCGCCAGGGCGAGTGCCCCGTACACGATTCCACTCATGGCATAGCCTGCACGTTCCAGCCTTCCCTTCAGGCTGCGGCTGCGATGTTCGGGGTCGAGAGCGGCTTCGATCAAGCGCCAGAGCGCATAGCCCGCGAAACCTGCCGCGCAGAGCAGGAGCAGGAACGACCCCAGGCTGCTTTGGGAAAGGGAGCCGAGAACGCCCTGATTGTCGCTTGGTTGGCCGCCGTGGCGCGCGACGTCTATGGCGAACAGTCCGATGAGAAGATACACCATCCCGCGCGCCGCGAACCCTATGCGCGCCAGTATCGTCAGACGTTCGCCATAACTCTCCGTGCCGTTCATCATCTTCACCATCGCATTGGAAGCAGGGTAACGCGGCATCGCCCGTGAAGTTGCCTCAGCCGCATTTGCCAGGCTGCACATGCGGAAGCAGGTCGGAAACCTGCTGGGCGCCCTCCATTTATCGCAAATCGATTGCCTTGCGCCCTCTCCCGCGCGAAGGAAGGCGACTGATAAAGAGGGGCGCATTCATGAAGCTTGGATCCTGTGCGTTGGCGCTTGCGATAGGTGCGGCCCTTCTGCCCGTGACGGCGCATGCGGACGACCCCAATGATCCGACGATGCGCAGCGCCGCAGCACGCGCACGCGACAGCGCGATCATCAGAAGGATGAATCAGCAGCAGCTCGCCTATGTCCGTCAGCGCGACGCCAGGATCATGCGCAACTACCGCCAGGCACAAGGCGATCGCGACAGCTATGCCGACGCCCGCGGCGAATATGCGCAGAGAATGGCGGAATGGCGCCGGGCCGTCGCGGCCTGCAATGCCGGGCGCTGGGAATATTGCACCGACTAACCCAATTGCCCGGTACAACATTGAAAAATAAGCTATTTTTCTGCCGCCCCTGTCGTAGTTTCCAACAAAATTCCAACAGTTGCGGCAAGCGACACTCTGGAACGCTATGGAACGAATGTCAAACGGGCGTGGATGGGGCAATCCACGTCCGATCTGAAAGCAACGCGCATCGCCTTTTACAGGGAGGCTCCAATCTGCCGCGAGGAAGCCGTGGGAGGCTGTTATCTACGCGAAGAGTACACAAACCAAAGTCACCTATAAGCTCTGTAAATGTCACTCTCGCTGTCGGCCGTGCCGAACCGTTCGAAGTGCGAACGCTAGCGAGGTCCGAAAATAACCAAATGTGACTTCCTGAATTTTCGTTCCCGCAATGGCGAGGCGACGAACGCCTGTCGCTGGGTCAACATGATCGAGGCGATGCTTCGCGAATATCGCATTTGTCGCCAGCGGGTAGGG
Organism: Sphingobium sp. PNB; assembly: GCF_019873065.1. NCBI lineage: Bacteria > Pseudomonadati > Pseudomonadota > Alphaproteobacteria > Sphingomonadales > Sphingobiaceae > Sphingobium > Sphingobium sp. PNB. The sequence goes on along the minus strand of NZ_JAINEZ010000113.1, from coordinate 5,857 downwards.
CTGTGATAAATGCCCACTGCCCGCCAGAAATCCTTTACGTCGTGGAGCGCTGAGAGAAATATCCAGCGGGCCGCATCGACATTGAAGCACGGATCATCCCGCAGCCACGACTTGATCTGCGATTCGCTCCGCCCGATCATTCGGGCGATTCGAGGAACCCACCAACTGTTGACCTGCATCGGCCCCAGGTCGACGGAACCATCCCTATTCCTGACTTCTGCACCAATCCATCCCCCCTCCCGCTTCCTCAAGGCCCGCAGGGTTTGGGCAAGCCATGGCCGGCCGGAAGCTGCCCGATGGATGCATTGATTGATCGCCTTCTCCGCCGCCAGCATGTCCAGGTCCCTCGCCTCACCATAAGCTGGCGCTGCCTGAACGATCAGCGTGGAAGCGAAGCCGCCGGCCAGAAGCGTTGCACAACACCGCCCGATCATCGGTCGCGCCCTCGGTCCCTGCGCACCTCGGTCGTCCGATCCGGCTGTTTGGGCTGGGAGATTTCCGGCTGCGGCTGGTTCCGAAGCATGCGCTCGATGAGCGCCGTGAGGGTTTCCGTTGCGCGAAGCCCTGCGCCGGCCAGACCCTTGGGCTCGCTCCCTCGATTACGGTTTCTGCGTTCGGTGCGCAGAAGGGCCAGTTCACGCCGCTGCACGTCATAGAGGTCGTGTTCTTTCTGAATGCGGGCGGCTTCCCTTTCGAGCCGTGCTTCCGTTCCGCTTCGCTTGATCAGGTCCAGCCCTTCCAGGGACGAGGTCTTCTGGCCGGAATTGCGCTTCAATTTCTCCGCGAGGTCCGCCCGGTTCTCGGTCCAGAGCGTCACGCTAAATTCGGCACGAGTGATCGCGGTGTAGAAATTTTGCCCCGTCACCAGCGGGGAGTCGACGGGAGCGAGAACAAAGACCCGCGGGTAGGTTTTCGACTGCGAGGAGTAGACCGTCTCCGCATAGCCGTGATCCCAGGTCTTGTATTTCGAGAAGTCGATCTCCTGTCGTTCGCCCGTTCGATCCCATCGGATCGTGGCCCGCTCGTTCTCTATGCGCTCGACCGTGCCCCGCTCGGCATTTTTCAGTCCCAGCTCCTTCGTCGCCAGGCGCCATTGGATTCGATCACCCTTTGCGAGGCCCCGGTCCTGTACGTTGAAGACGCTGACCATGGAAGCGCGCGTTCGGCGGGGGTCCCAAAGGATGATTCGGCCCTGCTGATCTTCCAGCCTGACGACCTCGCGTCCACTCTCCTGTCGCCCGAAACCGACGACCGCATATTCCGCCTGCCGGGCGATCCCCATGGGGCTCGACCTACCCGGTCGCTGGCGACATCCACTTTGGCGACAGCGTCGAGGCCTGGGCGGGACTAGCCGCGCGCGGCACATTCATGATGGGGCGGCTTGGCGCACTCACCATCTCTTCGGCCGATGGCTGCTCGTTCAAGGCGCAGCCCATCTGGACCAAGAGCCGCTACAAGCTTCAGATCATGGAGCCGGTCAAAGGCGGCAAGTGCGTCAATATCGGTCGTCCCGGAGCGCTCTGGTCTTCGGCCAAGCACGCACCGGCCAAGGACAATGCTCAATTCATGCTTTTCGAAAAGGTGATCTGCTGCGCCGGGATTTCGGCGCCATGAGCAGGTCGCCCACAAGATGCACCGCGCACGGCCGACAGGCCTCCCGGTCTGCCCGCCACAGCCCCCAAGGCCGGCAGGACGTGCGTGATGCAGGAGCGGCGCCGACGCCCCCAGACGGCGCCGCTCCAAATCCGGTCAGCGCGGCCGTAACCCCCATGAGCCAGGGCGCCTCCTCTCCTCGCCCAGCGCTCACGGCCGCGCTGACCATTTTCGAGGGCCAGGCTGCCTTCCGCCTTCCATCTGGTGCCCTCTTCCGACTCCGGCGCGGCGCCCGCACAACCGAGGGAGGGCCGAGATGAGCGCGAAATCTCGCCTTGCAATCGCCACACTCGGCGCGCCCCTGCTCTTCCAGATGGCGGCCATGGCGCAGGTGACGGAGCCAGGCGTCAAGGATCGCGCCCGGTCCGCCGCTACGGTCTCCCGCGCCCGCACGGGGTCGAGCGACGCTCTGCAATCCAACTATGTGACGCCCGGCCTCAGCGGACAGGCTATCACGACAGTCGATGGGAAAACCGGGTTCATCGCGAACCTCAGTTGCCAGAAGACTTCGACGCTGCTTGAACTGCTGGTGCAGCCGGGCAGCACTGGCGATCTAACCCAGGTCCGCATCTCACATGATCGCGACTTCGACGGCAGATTCGACAGCCAGACCCTGCTGCCCGTGCCGGTATCCGGCATTTGCGCCAATGGCGTCATCGCCTGCAATCCCGGCACCTGGGAAGGCTGCCGCTATTATGGCTGGGCGGTCGATGGCGCGCTCAAAATCAACCTCGCGCAAACCCAGATGACGAGCCTGTCGGGCTGCTACTGTATCAACAACAGCTGCGGGACGAACCTCGCCTGGGGCAATATCTCGGAGGTTCTGAAGGATCTGGGCGGCGGCGTGGTGGGCGCCCTCACGACCGCCGATCCGCGCATCGGTGTCGCGCAGGCGCAGGTTGAGGGGGCCATGATCCGCTATACCGGAGCGCAGACCACATCCTGCACTGCGCAGCCCGAAATTTCAGCGACGCGCTATCGCAGCAACCCGACCGACATTCAGGGCGACGCCACTTCCGTCTCGCAGGCAAGCAGCGTCTTTCAGGCTCTGGCCGGGTCTGCCGCAGGCAGCGGCAAAACCGAGCAGGTCCGCAGTTGCTCGATCGAGCGCGAGGTCGCCGTCAAGGAATGGCGTTTCGACGACATAGTGGCCGTGCGCGGGTCGGTCAGCAAGGTCACGAGCTGCGGCACCGACTGCCGGCGCTATGAGATCCGCGGCTCGGGCAGCTGCGGCAGCGTACCGCCCATCTACAGCGCAACATTCGAGCCACTGGCGCCTGCTCGGATAAAATCCGCTCGCATCGTCGAAATGGGCGCCGACGACTGGGTCCAGGCCAGGGTCAACGGCAAGATTGTCGGCTATGCGGGAAAGCGCCCATGGCTCGGCGAAGCATTGCCATCGGGCGATTGTCGCATCAGCGATGACCCCTGGTACAACAGGACTGCCATCGACATCACATCCCAGCTGACCAGCGGCGCGACGGTCGTCGGCGCGCGCGTGCGAGGCGGCGGTGGTGGGAATTGGGGCTATGTCACGCTCGAAGTGCAGGTGGACACAGGCTGCGAGACGACCGAGCGACTGGTCGATCTATGCTCAGGCTACGGCGCGGACCCGCAATGCCGCCTCAAAAGCGAGAGTGTCGATGACGTTGTGACGTTCAACAACGGGGTCGGCACTGGCCTCTTGCCACTGCCCCAGACGCGGACGTTGGGCACGGGCAGCTGCGCTGTCCAATTGACCCGCGATTTCTTCCGGAAGGATAGGCGCTACGCCTGCATCATCGACACAGGCGGGCAGGCTACGCCCGACCTCTCCCGCGCCGCCTATATCATCGACCGCTCGACCGAGACGGTGCTCAACGACCGGATTCAAGCGGCCGATGGCAGCGTCCAGGAGACCTCCCGCGCCTTCTCGATGCCGACGCAGGACAGCGTCGCGGCTTGCGAACCGATCTGCAAGACGCGGAAAGCCAGGACCAACAGCGATGCCGCTCCCGATGGCGTGGTGGGCGAACTCCAGACCTCGGCCCAGGGCTGGGACAGCTATTATCATGCCTGCTCGGCCGACAATGTCTGTCCGGCAGGCGATGGCGAGGAGATCGTCTCGGCCTGCGGCTGCCTTGACGATTTTCCCGAAGCCGTGACCATGATGCAGACGGTGCGGCTCGCAGGCGCGGACCTGGTTTGCACGGCAGGTGCGCAATGAGGGCGCCCAAATCTCTTATCGCCTGGGCGACGCTGCTGCTGGCGACCTGCGGCCAGCCCCAGCTCGCCCATGCGCAGCAATGGCTTTGCGCCGCCGATCTCAACGGCAATGGCGATGCGGCCGACGACGGCGAGATCGCTAGCTGCACGGCGAGCGCAGGCGGCGATCACCTCTGCCCGATCGAGCAGACGGCCTGCACGATGGACACCGCCGGCAGCTATGCCTGTCCGCTTGGGAGCCAATATGCCTGCCTGTCGGCCGACGGCGTCTCTGCGCCGAGCTGCTCGCCCCATAGCTGCATCGACACCGGCGCCAACCCAGTTGAAGAGGAGGTGCTGGTCGATGATCCTGGCACCGCCGCAGATGGCGAGGTCGACGAGGACGGCAATTGCCTTGGCACGATCGAAATTTTCGGCGGGCGCAAGCTACGCTGCCGCCCGCCGGGCCTCAGCGTCACCTTCCAGAATTGCTGCAAGGACAAGGACAAGATCTTGCATGATGGGATGGGGTCGTCGATCGGTTCGATCGGCACCAAGATCGCCATCGCCAAGGGCGTGTTCACCGGCATGAAGGCCGCCTACACCGCCTTTAAGGCGGGCGCGACGGCGAGCCAGGCCGCGAGCGCGGGCGCCAATGCGCTCATCGTCGGCATCGATCCCACTTCCATCGCCATCAGCCTTGCCATCAACTTCATGATGGAGGTGCTGCTCCAGGGCTGTGACCAACAGGATATGGAGGCCGGGATGCTGCGGGGCTCGGGCATGTGCCACGAGGTCGGCACCTATTGCTCGTCCAAGATCCTCGGGATCTGCGTCCAGAAGGCGAAGAGCCAGTGCTGCTTCAACAGCAAGCTCGGCCGCATCATCCAGGAGCAGGGTCGCCCGCAACTGAAGGCGTTCGCCAATGGCTGGGGCGACGTGAAGTCGCCCAACTGCCGCGGCTTCACCGCGCAGGAGTTCCAGGCCCTCGACTTCAGCAAGATGGACCTCAGCGAATATTACACCGAGATCGAAGCCCGCTCGGCCGATCTCATCCAATCCGACATGGAGGAGCGCGTCGATGCCTATCTCAATGCCGTTCAGCGCTAGGCTGATCACAGCCCTCACCGTAACTGCCGGATGCGCGATCGCCGCGGCGCAGCCCGGAACGGAAATAGCCCAGCCCAAGGCGAAAGTGGCTTCAACCGCCGAGGGTAAGAAGGCCATGGACGAACTCGCGGACGCGCGAGCACGGTCGCGCAATGGCGGCAACGCGGGCAAGCCGGTTTCCTCTCCCAACATCTCCGCGCCATCCCCGGCATTGCGCAGACGCGCGTTCGACGCCCTTCGCTCGCACACATCCGATCCACGCCTTGAGGAACGGGCGCGCGCGGCGCGAAAGGCGGGCGAAGCCCAGCTTGCGCGGGATCGCGAGGAGATGAGCAAGCGGCTGGCGGAGGCGCTGGGGCTTGAGGCGCCATCGACGATGGCGGTGGCGCAGGCCGTCGCACCGAGCGCCCCAGGCGCGTGGGTGCCGGTTCTCTTCGTCTCATCGTCGATGCCGCTCGCTACGCTGCGGACCTATGCCGGGCAGCTTGAACGGGCGCGTGGCGTGCTGGCCTTCCGCGGTATGCCGGGTGGCCTGACCCGGGTCGGCCCCATGGCGAAGCTCTCTGCGCAGATACTCCGGCTCGATCCGGTCTGCGAAGGGCCGGCCTGCGCGATGCGCGATGTCCAGCTCATCGTCGATCCGATCCTGTTCCGCCAGCATGGCGTGGCCCGTGTGCCTGCACTCGGGATGCTGCCGGGTGATCCGACCAAGCCCTATTGCGAGCGGGAGGAGGAAGGTCCGGCATCGGCCAGGTCCGGCCACCTCGTCTATGGCGACGCGGCACTCGCCGGAATGCTCGAAACCTATGCCCGTCTGGGCGGAAAAGAGGAGGGTGGCATGAAAGCGGTCCTCGCTGACATCCTTTCCAAGCTAGGGGAGCCACGCTGAGATGATTTCTAGCACAGCACT
>NZ_JAINEZ010000112.1:0-14009 GCF_019873065.1 Sphingobium sp. PNB | reverse complement strand
CGCACCCCAATTCGACCTCCCGCCCGGGCCTTTCCCCTTGCCCTTCCCCGATCCATGCCCGACATAGCAGGGACCATGGCCCAGTTCGCCCGATCGCCCCTCACCGCCGTCCTGGGCCCCACCAACACCGGCAAGACCCACCTCGCCGTCGAACGCATGTGCGGCCATAGCTCCGGGATGATGGGCTTCCCGCTGCGCCTGCTGGCGCGGGAAGTCTATGACCGGGTGGCCGGCATGAAGGGCCCGGCGCAGGTCGCCCTCATCACCGGCGAGGAAAAGATCGTGCCCCCCGGCGCCCGCTATTTCCTCTGCACCGCGGAATCCATGCCGATCGGTCGGCAGGCCGGGACCGCGAACGAAGGGCTGGCGGATTACGCCTTCGTCGCCCTGGACGAAGCCCAGCTCGGCGCCGATCCGGAACGCGGCCATGTCTTCACCGACCGCCTCCTGCGCGCCAGGGGCCGGGAGGAAACGATGATCCTCGGCTCGGCCAGCATCGGCCGGGTGGTGAAGGCGCTGGTCCCCGATGCGGAGATCATCGGCCGCCCGCGTTTCTCGACGCTCAGCTATGCCGGCGCGAAAAAGCTCTCCCGCCTGCCCAAGCGTTCCGCCATCGTCGCCTTCTCCGCCGAGGAGGTCTATGCCGTGGCGGAAATGCTCCGCCGCTTCCGGGGCGGCGCGGCGGTGGTGATGGGCGCGCTCTCGCCCCGCACCCGCAATGCGCAGGTGCAGATGTTCCTGAACGGAGAGGTCGACTATCTGGTCGCCACCGACGCGATCGGCATGGGCCTCAACCTCGACGTCGCGCATGTCGCCTTCGCCTCGCTGCGCAAATATGACGGCCGCCGCACCCGCCGCCTGACCGTCGCGGAAATGGCGCAGATCGCCGGGCGCGCCGGCCGCCACCACCAGGACGGCACCTTCGGCAGCCTGGGCCATGAGGATGGCGACGCCGCCTTCACGCCGGAAGAGATAGAGGCGATAGAGGCGCACCGGTTTCCGCCGGTGGAGCAGCTTTTCTGGCGCAACGGCACGCCGCGCACCGACCGGCTGGATCACCTCATTTCCGATCTGGAGCAGAAGCCCGAACGCCCCGAACTGCGCGCCGCGCCCGAAGCGGTCGACCTCGCCGTGCTCAGGCGGCTCGCCGACGACCCGCTGGTGATCGATCGGGCACGCGGCAGGAAGCAGGTCGAACGGCTCTGGGCCGCCTGCGGCCTGCCCGATTTCCAGAAGCTGGGCGCCGAACATCATGCCCGCGCCGTCAGCCGCATCTGGCGCTTCCTGTCCGAAGGGACGGGCCACATCCCCCGCGACTGGTTCGCCCAGCAGATTGCGCGACTCGATTCGGTTCAGGGCGACATCGACACCCTCTCCGGCCGGATCGCCGCCGCCCGCACCTGGTCCTACATCGCCCATCGCGCCGACTGGCTCGCCCATCCGGCGGAAATGGCGGAGCGCACCCGCGCCCTCGAAGAAAAGCTCTCCGACGCGCTCCACGCCGCGCTGACGCAGCGTTTCGTGGACCGGCGCACCACCGTTCTGCTAAGGGACATCGGCCAAAGCGCGGCCAATCTGCCGGTCGAAATCGAACAGGACGGGACAGTCTGCGTCGATGGCGAGACGATCGGGCGACTTGACGGATTTCGTTTCTCGGTCGATCCCGCTACCCGGCATCAGGACAGGAAGATGCTGCTGGCGGCCGCTGAACGGCGCCTTGGAAGGATATTGCGAGTGAAGGCTGACGAATTGCTGGGCGCACCCGATACCGATTTCGCGCTCATGGACGAAGCAGGGCAGGCCCCCGGCATAAGCTGGAAGGGCGATCCGGTGGCGACGCTGCACGGCGGCCCCGCGCTGCTGACCCCGGAAATCCGTCTGGACCGCGCGCTCCTCGCAATGGGACAGGATGTGCAGAAGCAGGTGGCGGCCCGCCTTGCCGCATGGATGGACGCGCAGAAGGAAAAGCATCTGCTGCCCCTCACCAGGATGGTGGGCAGCAGCGCCGATCCCGAAGTCCCCGCCGTCGTCCGCGCCGTCTTCGCCCAGCTTGCCGATGCCGGCGGCGTCATCGCGCGCACCGAACTCGATTCGGCGCTCGGCCATCTCGACAAGGACCAGCGCCATCTGCTGCGCCGCGCCGGCATCGACATCGGCGTGCTCGACATCTATCATCCCGGCCTGCTGAAGCCCGGCGCCGCCCGCTGGCGCGCCGCCCTGCTGGCCGCGCGCCTGGGCAAGCCCTGCCTGCCCCTGCCCGGCCCCGGCCTCACCCTGATCCCGGCCGGCGAAAAGCCTGAGCAGATGGGCGCCCGCATCGCCGGCTTCCGCGGCTTTGGCGAACAGATGCTGCGCATCGACATGGCCGAACGCATGGCCCGCACCGCGCATGAGGCCATCGCCAGGAACGAGGCCTTCACCGCGCAGAGCCCGCAGATCGTCTCGCTCGGCCTGTCGGAGGACGCCTTCCTGCAACTGATGCGCCTCGCGGGCTTCCGCGCCGTGGAGGCGCCTGCGGAGGGCGGACCCAATTGGGCCTTCCGTGGCCGGCAGAAGGCGCGGACGCACCAGCAGCATCCGGGCCGCGAAAAGCGCGGCGCGCCTGCCCAGGGCAAGCCCCGCAACGACCGGGGGCCGCGCCCCGCCGCCTCGTCCGGCCCTGCCCCCACCGGCAACCATGCCTTTGCGGGCCTTGCCGAACTGCTGGGCCGCAATGGCTGACGCGGGCCTGGTCGCGGCCCACGGCCCCAGCCTGCGCATCGACAAGTTCCTCTGGTTCGCGCGCCTCGCAAAGAGCCGTTCGGTCGCCCAGAAAATGGCGGAGGACGGCCATATCCGCCTCAACGGCCGCCGCATCGAACGCTCGCACGCGCCGGTGCGGGCCGGAGACCTCATCACCTTTCCCCATCCCAGCGGCGTCCGGGTCGTCCGCATCCTCCAGCTCCCCGGCCGCCGAGGCCCCGCCCCCGAAGCCCAGTCCTGCTATGAGGAACTGACGGTCGGCGCCTGAAGGGCCGCCTTTGTCGTTCCCGCAAAGGCGGGAACCCATCTCCCAACATTGCCCCCAGCTCATCGGCAGGGGAGATGAATCCCCGTCTCCACAGGAATGACAGGAAAAAGCCCACTACCCGCGCCCCAACAATATCCTCATTGACCTTCGCGCCGACCGCGCATAGCAGGGCGCCGATTGTCTCCCTACCAAGAGTGCTGACCCATGACCTATGTCGTGACCGATAACTGCATCCGCTGCAAATATATGGATTGCGTCGAGGTTTGCCCCGTGGACTGTTTCTACGAGGGCGAGAACATGCTGGTCATCAATCCGAACGAGTGCATCGACTGCGGCGTGTGCGAACCGGAATGCCCTGCCGAGGCGATTCTGCCCGATACGGAGAACGGCCTGGAAAAATGGCTGGAGCTGAACACGAAATTCTCCGCCGAATGGCCCAATATCACCGTCAAGGGCGAAGCCCCCGCCGACGCCGACGAGATGAAGGGCATCGAAAACAAGCTGGAGAAATTCTTCTCGCCGGAGCCCGGCGCGGGCAGCTGAAACGCCACGCCGCAAGGCTGTCGCGAACCGCCGCCGGCATCCTCATGAAGACTAGCTGTTGCGTTTAATTTGCACCGCCACTCCCGGATTTTGTGTCCGGGGGTGGCAATTTTGTTACGAATCTGCTAAATAGGCGCCAACAGGTGGACATGGTCGCGTCCACTACGGAGACAAATGCCTGATGTTATGATGGTGGCGCCGCGCTTCCCCTGGCTCGTGCACCTTTTCGCACCTGCAACGCGAATGCCACCGCTCCCCCGAAGACATGGAAAGGTTTCAAATGGCTGCCAAGGCGCTGTCCTTTGACGTAGGTGATTATGTTGTTTACCCCAAGCATGGCGTTGGCCGCGTCATAGAACTGCAGAAGGAGCAGATTGCGGGCATGGAGCTGGAACTCTATGTCCTGCGCTTCGAAAAGGAGCGGATGACGCTCCGCGTGCCCACGAACAAGGCCGAGGGCGTCGGCATGCGCAAGCTTTCCTCCAACAAGACGCTGGAGGAAGCGGTCGAAACCCTGAAGGGCAAGCCCAAGGTGAAGCGCACCATGTGGTCGCGCCGCGCGCAGGAATATGAAGCGAAGATCAATTCGGGCGATCTGGTGTCGATCGCCGAAGTGACCCGCGACCTGTTCCGCGCCGACGATCAGCCGGAACAGAGCTATTCCGAACGGCAGATCTTCGAAGCCGCGTCCAGCCGCCTCGCCCGCGAACTCGCGGCGATGGAGGAAACGGACGAGCCGAGCGCGCTCAAGAAGATCCTGCGCATCCTCAACGAAGCCGCACCCCGGCATGCGAAGGTGGAAGGCTGACGACATCCGGCTGAGCCGACAACGGCAGGCCAGAATTAAGGGCGCCCCGAACAGGGCGCCCTTTTTTTTGCAATCCAACCGGACGAAGGGCGGGAAACCGCCGGTGCGGCCGGTCCTATTCGCCCTTCGCGGCGCCCGCCGCGTCCTTGGCCGCATCTCCGACATCGCTCGCCGCCTGCCCGACCTGCGTGGCCGCGCTCTCGACCGCGCTGTCCTTCCGGCTCTGGCTGCTGATCAGGAAGAAGGCGGCAATCGCCACGACCACGACCAGCAGGAGAACCGCCACCATGGTTCCGCCGCCGCCACGCTTCTCGATGATCGTGGTCGTCGCCGGACGATCCTGATAATCCGCCATAGAAATCCTCCTCGTCTTCACGCCACCCGGCGGCATAATGCGCAAGCGAGCGGGCGGGTTCCTGACCGGATCAGCGGCAATAGCCCTCCCGGCCCGGCAGCACGATCAGGCAATCCTGCCGGCCGGCAAGATCCTTGAACCCGGTTTCCGCGCCCGTGCCCGGACGAATGCTCAGGTCCCTGCCGTCGCGCACGAAGCGGATCGTCGCCCCTTCGGCCACGCCGGGATAGTCTCCCTGCCGGTCCAGATTGTCCTGATTGGCGATGGCATAATGTCCGGGCCGGCCATCGGGCGACGGCTGGATGTCCAGGAACAGCCCCTCCGGCCCATTCCACCGCCCGACCCAGTCGTCGGTGGGCAGGCCCGCCGCCCCGTTGGCGGCGGCATTGACGGCATCCGGCTCGGCAATCGCCTCCACATCGGCCGGCTGCGCGGCATTGTTCGCGGCCCCGCCCTCGTCGGCGCTCCTGGCGCAACCGGAAGTTAGCGCTCCCATCGCCATCAGCGGGAGAATCAGGCCCAGATTGCGACGATTCATCCATCTTTCTCCTTGCAATTGACCCGATAAACCGCTGAACGCGGGGCTTCGATCCATTTCCCGACAGGGGGCGGAGCCGCTTGCCAGCGGCTGCGACGGGAAGGCAGGATCATGGGCGGGGAAAAGAGATGGAGAACAAGGTTGAGGGGCGCCCGGAAAGGGCGCGGTTCGTTCGCGAATCCGCCGATGTCCGGCGGCAGGCCCCGATCGAGGCGACGGCGCGCTGTCTTTCGGAAAAGGGCGTGGGCGGCACCTCCGTCCGCGCGATCTGCGCCTATGCCGGCGTTTCGGCCGGTTTGCTCACCCATTATTTCGACGGCGTCGACGCGCTGATCCTGGCCACCTATCGCGATGTCGGTGAAAAGGTCGCCGCCGCCATGGAACGCGCCGTGGCGGAGGCCGGCTCCTGCCCCCGCGCACGGCTCTGGGCCTATCTGCGCTCCAACTTCCAGCCGCCCGTGCTGGACCCCGATCTGCTGGCGACCTGGATTTCCTTCTGGAGCCTCAACAAGACCAATCCCGCCATCGCCGCCACCCATGCCGAAACCTATGGCGGCGGGCGCGAACGCATGGAGGTGCTGCTGCGCGAGGCGGCGCCCCAGATTCCCCGTCCCGACGCGCGCATCGCCGCCATCGGGCTTACCGCGATGATCGACGGCCTGTGGCTGGAACTGTGCCTCGACTCCTCCACCTTCACCATAGAGGAAGCGCTGGGCATGCTGGAGGAGGCGATGAACTACGTCCTGCAAAAGCCGAGAAACGGCTAGATCGATCAATGAAGCTGGCGGTGATCGTTTTTATCAATCAACCTTGTCGATAAAACCAATTTCACGGCGCCCTGCGCTTTCCCTACATGGGTCGGGCAACAGCAACCCCCTAAAAAGGAACTGGAAAGCCCATGGCGCTTATCAACACGACCATCAAGCCGTTCAAGGCCACCGCTTACAAGGAAGGCAAGTTCGTCGACGTGACCGACGCCGACGTGAAGGGCAAGTGGGCCGTCTTCTTCTTCTACCCCGCCGACTTCACCTTCGTCTGCCCGACGGAGCTGGAGGATCTGGCCGACATCTACCCGACGCTGCAGAAGCTGAACGTAGAGGTGTACTCGGTGTCGACCGACACGCATTTCAGCCACAAGGCCTGGCACGACACCTCGCCGGCCATCGGCAAGATCAACTATTATATGCTGGGCGACCAGTCGGGCCAGATCACCAATAATTTCGACGTGATGCGCCCGGGCGTGGGCCTTGCCGACCGCGCGACCTTCCTGGTCGATCCCGAAGGCGTGATCCAGTTCATGGAAATCACCTCGGAAGGCGTCGGCCGCAACGCGACCGAACTGCTCCGCAAGGTCAAGGCCGCGCAATATGTCGCCGCCAACCCCGGCGAAGTCTGCCCGGCCAAGTGGGAAGAAGGCGAAGCGACCCTTGCTCCGTCGCTCGACCTCGTCGGCAAGATCTGAAGACCTGAAAGGGCGTCTGCCGGATCGGGTCGAGTTCCTCCCTGATCCGGCAGGGCCTCTGCATGCCGCGTGCTCCTGCCTTCGCAGGAGCACGACGAAGTCAAATCGCATCATCGCAAACACCGCCGGGCCTTCGGGTCGCACCGTTCCGGCGAACATGTAGCCGCGCCCCGGATAGGCGCGCCCAACCCAAGGAGACCGAAGATGTTGGACGCAAATCTGAAGGCCCAGCTCAAGGCCTATATGGCGAACATCACCCAGCCGATCGAGCTGGTCGCATCGCTGGACGACAGCCCCAAGAGCCGCGAACTCAAGACGCTGCTGGATGAGATCGCCGAACTGTCGGACAAGGTGACGATCGCCGCCGGTAACGCCAGCCGCGTCCCCAGCTTCATGATCCGCCGCACCGGCACGGACATCGGCGTCACCTTCGCCGGCCTGCCCATGGGGCATGAATTCACCTCGCTCGTGCTGGCGCTGCTCCAGGTCGGCGGCCATCCGTCGAAGGCCGCGCAGGACCTGATCCAGCAGATCAGGGATATTGACGGCGACTTCGCCTTCGAAACCTATTTCTCGCTCTCCTGCCAGAACTGCCCCGACGTGGTGCAGGCGCTGAACCTGATGAGCGTGCTCAACCCGCGCATCAGCCACACCGCCATCGACGGCGCGCTGTTCAAGGAAGAGGTCGACGCGCGCAAGGTCATGGCCGTCCCCACCGTCTTCCTGAACGGCGAACCCTTCGCCAGCGGCCGCATGGAGCTGGAGCAGATCGTCGCCAGGATCGACAGCGGCGCGGCGGCCCGCGCCGCGGAGAAGATCAAGGCCCAGGACCCGTTCGAGGTGCTGGTGGTGGGCGGCGGCCCCGCCGGCGCGGCGGCGGCCATCTACGCGGCGCGCAAGGGCATCCGCACCGGCGTCGCGGCGGAACGCTTCGGCGGCCAGGTGCTCGACACCATGGACATAGAGAATTTCATCTCGGTCAGCCGCACCGAAGGGCCCAAGCTCGCCTCCGCGCTGGAAGCGCATGTGAAGGACTATGATGTCGAGATCATGAACCTCCAGAAGGCGGCGAAGCTGATCCCGGCCAAGGCCGAAGGCGGCTATCACGAAGTCGTCCTCGAAAATGGCGCGTCGCTCAGGGGCCGCACCGTCATCCTCTCCACCGGCGCCCGCTGGCGGCAGATGGGCGTGCCCGGCGAGGATGAATATCGCAACAAGGGCGTCGCCTACTGCCCCCATTGCGACGGTCCGCTGTTCAAGGGCAAGCGCGTCGCGGTGATCGGCGGCGGCAACAGCGGCGTGGAGGCGGCGATCGACCTCGCCGGCATCGTCGCCCATGTGACGCTGATCGAATATGACAGCCAGCTCCGCGCCGACGCCGTGCTCCAGCGCAAGCTCGCCAGCCTGCCCAATGTCAGGATCATCACCTCGGCCCTGACGACCAGGGTCGACGGCAATGGCGAGAAAGTGACTGGCCTCAGCTACAAGGACCGCAACAGCGGCACGGAGCATGATGTCGAGCTGGAGGGCATTTTCGTCCAGATCGGCCTCGTCCCCAACACCGAATGGCTGAAGGACGCGATCGCCCTCTCCCCGCGCGGAGAGATAGAGATCGACGCGCGCGGCGAAACCAGCCAGCCGGGCATCTTCGCGGCAGGCGACTGCACGACCGTGCCCTACAAGCAGATCGTGATCGCCATGGGAGCCGGATCGACGGCGGCGCTGTCCGCCTTCGACTATCTCATCCGCCTCCCCGCGACGGAGGAAACCGCGGAAGCGGCCTGATCGGAATGCCGGAAAACAGGAAGGCGGCGGGGTCTCGCAGGAACCCGCCGCCTTCCTGCCCCGTCCGAAGGGCCCCTAACGCCGCATCAACCTCAGCCGGAATATCCCCGGATCGACCTCCAGCATCGGCGCGCCCGCTCCCACCCCCGCATCGTCGCGCTGCGCCAGCACGACCGGCGCCTGCGGCGTGAAGGTGGCGACCGCGCTCCCCGGATCGCCCACCACCAGCGCATCCACCATCAGCGCGGGGCTCAGCCGGTCCGACGTCACGCTGACCAGCGTGCCGATCTGCGTCATCCCGAACAGCTTGCGGGCAAAGACCTGGGGCAGGCGAATGCACCCATGGCTCGCCGGATAGCCGGGATTATGCCCGGCATGCAGCGCGATCCCGTCCCAGGTCAGCCGCTGCATGAAGGGCATGGGCGCGTTGGAATAGAGGTTCGACCGATGCCATTCCCGCTTCTGCAACACCGGAAACTCGCCGGTGGGGGTGCGATGCCCCTTCATGCCGGTCGACACGCTGGCGACCCCGACCAGCCGGTCGCCGTCATAGACATGCACCCTCTGCCGCTCGATGCTGATGACCAGATAGAGCGGCCCGGCAAAGGGCCCCTCCTCCAGCCAGCGATAGCCCCCCGGCCCCAGCGCCTCCTGCGCCCCGGCCGGCGGCGCCACCGCACAGGTCAGCAACAGCAGGAAGGTCAGAAAGGCGCGCATAAACACCTTCTTAACCATAAGACGGCGCAGCGCCAGCCCCCGGCGGACTCGCATCGGTATCGGATCGGGACGGTCGCCGCCCCGGCGCGTCCCTAAAGCAGGCTCAACTGCGCGACCGGCGCAAAGCTCCTGCGGTGCAGCGGCGTCGGCCCATGCTCGCGCAGCGCGGCCAGATGCCGGGCGCTGCCATAGCCCTTGTTGCTTTCCCAGCCATAATGCGGGTGCGCCGCCGCCGCCTCGATCATCATCCGGTCGCGCGCCTCCTTCGCCAATATGGATGCCGCCGCGATGGACAGGCATTTGGCGTCGCCCTCGACCACCGCCGTCGAGGCCCAGCGCCATTGCGGACAGCGATTGCCATCCACCAGCACATGCGCGCAGTCATGGGTCAGCGCCTCCACCGCCCGCGTCATCGCCAGCATCGTCGCCCAGAGGATGTTGAGGCTGTCGATCTCCTCGACCGAAGCGACCCCCAGGCCCCAGCACAGCGCCCGCGCCTTGATCTCGCCCTCCAGCACGGCCCGCTTCGCCGCGCTGAGCTGCTTGCTGTCGTTGAGCCCGTCCGGGCAATCCTCCCGCCGCAGGATCACCGCAGCCGCCACCACCGGCCCGGCCAGCGGCCCCCGCCCGGCCTCGTCCACGCCGGCGACCAGCCCCGGATGATGCCGCAATTCATGGGCGAAATCAGGCATGGTCATGAAATCCGAACGGCGCGCCCATCGGCCCATGTCCGCCGCCAAGGCCGGGCGCCAGCGCCAGCGCCTCCCGCACATATTTGCGCGCCCGCTCGATCGCGTCGATCATGTCCCATCCCTGCCCCAGCCCGGTCGCGATCGCGCTGGCCAGCGTGCAGCCCGTGCCATGGCTGTGCCGCGTGTCGATCCGCGCATTGCTCCAGGCCTTCACCACGCCGCCCGGCCCGATCAGCCGGTCGGTCAGCATCGGCCCCTCGCCATGGCCGCCCTTGGCCAGCACATGCGTCACGAAGCGGACCGCGATCTCCTCCCCGCCCAGCGCCTCCAGCTCCGGAATATTGGGCGTCACCAGCGTCGCCAGCGCCATCAGCCGCTCGAACGCCGCCACCGTCGCCTCATCGGCCAGCGCCGAACCGCTGGTCGCCACCATCACCGGATCGAAGACGATGGGCACGCCTTCCAGCGCCGCCAGCCGCTCGGCCACCGCCGCCGCCGTCTCCGCCGATCCGATCATGCCGATCTTCACCGCGTCGACCCCGATGTCGCCGATCACGCTTTCCATCTGCGCGATCACCATGTCGGCCGGCACCGGATGGACGCCCTGCACGCCCAGCGTGTTCTGCGCGGTGATCGCGGTGATCGCCGTCATGGCATGGCCGCCCAACAGCGTCACGGTGCGGATGTCGGCCTGGATGCCGGCCCCGCCGCCGCTGTCGGACCCGGCGACGATCAGGATGCGGGCGATGCTCATCCCCCGAAACGCCGCTCCGCCGAAGCCGGATGCCGCTTCAACGCATCCCCCACCCGCGTCGGCCGGTCCATCAACTCCCCGCCGCAATTGGGGCAGCGGTCGTCCAGCGCCTCCGCGCAGGGCGCGCAAAAGCTGCATTCGAAGGAACAGATGAACGCCCCCGGCTCGTCGGCGGGCAGATCGACGCCGCAGCGTTCGCAATCGGGCCGCATCTCAAGCATGGACGATCGCCCTCCGTCCGCCGTTCGCGCGCAGGCGGGAACCCATCTCCCGCCGCCTCCACCGGACCGGACGCGCCGGAAAGGCAGCGCCATATCGGCAAGGACAACCGCAACGCAACGCCGTCACGCCGCCGCCTTCGCCACGGCGTCGCAGATGCGCTCCACCACGTCCCTGACCTGCTCCTCGCGGTCGCCTTCCGCCATCACCCGGATCACCGGCTCCGTGCCGGACGGACGGATCACCAGCCGCCCGCACCCGTTCAGCTCCGCCTCCGCCTGCGCGATCGCCTTCCGCACATCCTCATGCTCCAGCGGCCTGCCGCCGGAAAAGCGCACATTCTTCAGCAATTGCGGCACCGGATCGAACTGGTGCAGCACCTCGCTCGCCGGCTTGCCGGACCGCACCAGCGCCGCCAGCACCTGCAGCGCCGCCATCGTGCCGTCGCCGGTCGTCGCATAGTCGGACAGGATCATGTGCCCCGACTGCTCGCCCCCGACATTGAAGCCGCCCTCGCGCATCCGCTCCAGCACATAACGGTCGCCCACCTTGGTCCGCTCCAGCGCCATGCCCTGCCCGGCCAGAAACCGCTCCAGCCCCAGGTTCGACATCACCGTCGCCACCAGCCCGCCGCCGCGCAGCATCCCCGCCTTCGCGAAATTGCCCGCGATCAGGGCCATGATCTGGTCGCCGTCGACGATCGCGCCATGCTCGTCCACCACGATCAGCCGGTCGGCATCGCCGTCCAGCGCGATGCCGATGTCGGCGCCCGACGACACCACCGTTTCCTGCAACAGCAGCGGCGCGGTCGATCCGCACTGGTCGTTGATGTTGATGCCGTTGGGCGTGACGCCGATCGCCACCACCTCCGCCCCCAATTCCCACAGGGCGGAAGGGGCGACCTGATAGGCCGCGCCATTGGCGCAATCGACCACGATCTTCAGCCCGTCCAGCCGCAGATCGGCGGGAAAGCTGGACTTGACCGCATGGATATAGCGGCCGCGCGCATCCTCCACGCGGCGGGCGCGGCCGATGTCCTGCGACGCGGCCAGCGGGATCTGCTGGTCCAGCATCGCCTCGATCTTCAGCTCATCCTCGTCCGACAGCTTGTAGCCGTCCGGACCGAATAATTTTATGCCATTGTCGAAATAGGGATTGTGGCTGGCCGAAATCATCACGCCCAGGTCGGCGCGCATCGAATGGGCCAGCAACGCCACGGCGGGCGTCGGGATCGGCCCGAACTGCACCACGTCCATGCCGACCGCCGTGAACCCGGCGACCAGCGCATTTTCGACCATATAGCCCGACAGCCGCGTATCCTTGCCGATCACCACGCGATGGCGATGGGTGCCGCGCTGGAAATGCTTGCCCGCCGCCATGCCGACCTTCATCGCCAGTTCGGCGGTCATCGGCCATTGGTTGGTGCGCCCGCGAATGCCGTCCGTACCGAAATATTTCCTGCTCATCGTCCCTGCCCGCCCCGCGGTGAAGCTCTCATGCTTCCCATAGCAATCTTTGTTCGACTTTCCAGCAAGGACCGGCCATCCCCTTGCGAATGGACGGATTCAATGCAGCGGTCGACGCCCTTTCCGGCGCGGTCTTCATGAAGGTGCCGGTGCTCGGCGCGCAGATCGAGCTGATCGTGCTCTATCTGGCGCTGCCGATGCTGTTCTTCACCCTCTGGCTCGGCTTTCCCAACCTAACGGCGGTGGGCCGGGCGCTCCGCATCCTCAGGGCGCAGCCGCATGCGGGCGAGGCGAAGGGCGACGTCAGCCAGTGGGGCGCGCTGTCGACGGCGCTGTCGGGCACCATCGGCCTCGGCAATATCGCGGGCGTCGCGGTCGCGCTGACGATGGGCGGGCCGGGCGCGATCCTCTGGATGTTCATCATCGGCTGGTTCGCCATGACGGTGAAGATGGCGGAAGTGACGCTGGGCCTCAAATATCGCGTCTTCGACGCGCAGGGCCATGTGCATGGCGGGCCGATGTATGTGCTGAAGGCGGTGGGCGCGGCGCGCGGCTGGCCGAAGATCGGGCTGATATTGGGCGGCTTCTACGCCTTCTTCGCGCTGTTCGGGGCGATCCCCATGGTGCAGGTCAACCAGAGCTTCGCGCAGGTGAAGGTGGTGACCGGCTTCGCCAATGGCTGGGCCTATGGCACGATGCTGGCCGGCGCGGTGGCGCTGGTGACGCTGGGCGGCGCGGCCTGGCTGGGCGAGGTGGCGAAGCGGCTGACGCCGCTCAAGGTCGCGGTCTATCTGATCGGCGTCGCGACCGTGCTGATCCTCCACGCCGCCGCCATTCCGGGGGCGCTGGCGGACATCTGGCACGGCGCATGGAGCGGGCAGGCCGCGACCGGCGGCGCGGTGGGCGCCTTCGTCGCGGGCATGCGGCGCGCCGTCTTCGCCAGCGAGGCGGGCGTGGGATCGGCGGTGATGGCGCACAGCCTGGCGCGGGTGCGGCATCCGGTGTCGGAGGGGCTGGTCGCCCTGCTGGAACCGCTGCTCGGCACGATGATCGTCTGCGCGCTGGGCGGGCTGGCGCTGGTCGTGGCGGGCACATGGAATGGCGGGCTGGAGGGGATCGCCATCACCTCCGCCGCCTTCGCGCAGGTTTCGCCCTCCTTCCCCTGGCTGCTGGCGGTGGTCGTGGTGCTGTTCGCCTATTCGACGCTGGTGGCGTGGGGCTTTTACGGGCTTCAGGCCTGGGGCTATCTGTTCGGCAACGGTCCCCGGGCGCAATGGACCTACAAGATCCTCTATATCGTCGCCTTGCCCCCCGCCGCCGCCATCGACCTCGGCCGGGTGGTCGGCATCGTCGACAGCAGCTTCTTCCTGATGGCGATCCCCAATGTCATCGCCCTCTACCTCTGCGCGGGCGAACTGCGACGCGACGTGCGGGCCTATCTCGCCGCGCCCGAAGAGGATTAAAATCGATTTCAGCAAACCGCGCTCCTGCACGGACAAGTTCAAGTCTCGCCAGCCCGCATGATGTGGGTGGTAATCGGACACCCACCTTACCCCTCTCCCTCGAGGGAGAGGGCTGCGCAGACTTGGCAGCTTGCTGCCCAGTCGCAGCCGGGTGAGGGGGTTGCGATCCAACGGATCGCGCGGGCCGCAGGCCCGCC
>NZ_JAINEZ010000111.1:0-14011 GCF_019873065.1 Sphingobium sp. PNB | reverse complement strand
GTCCCCTTCCGCCCGGGCCGGGGTGGCCACCCCGGCCCGGGCAATCCAGCATGACCCAAACGGACCGCAATGTCATAAGACAAGCCTTCCCGGCAGGCAGAATCATCTGCTGCCTTGAAATCCGTTCCGGGCGGCGGTCCACCGGCCCGGCTTGCGCAAATCCCTTGGGGACGGCAATGCTGCGCCCCGCCCGATGATCGCCGCCGGCCTGGGGAACGGCGCCATGGGCATGCGGTCAGTCGCTCATGTCCGGATCACGCCCCTGACGCCTGTCGAGCCATCGCATGGCGGGTGTGACGGTTAGGCCGTGGAGCAGGATCGACATCAGTGCGGTCAGGCCGATGATCGCCCACAGGCGGCTGGCCTCTCCCACCTTCATCTGGTTCAGACCATAGGCCAGATAGTAGAAAGATCCGACGCCCCTTATGCCGAAGAAGGCGATGGTCAGCTTTTCGACCCGATCCGCCCTGAAGCCGGCCAGACCCACAAGACCCGTCACCGGACGAACGATCAACAGGATCAGCAGCACCAGCACGATGTCGGACGGGCGCAACGGCGACAGGAGACCGCCGATCAGCGCGCCGCCGAACAGAAGCAGGAGAGCCATCATCGAAAGGCGCTCCACCTGTTCGGTAAGATCATGCATCTGCACGTTGAACGCATGGTCGCGATGCGACGCGCGCAGGGTCAGCGCCGTCACGAAGACCGCCAGGAAGCCATAGCAGTTGAGGATTTCGGTCAGGCCATAGGACAGGAAGGTGGCGGCTATGGCGATCAGGCCGTCTCCGGTCCGGGCAAGTTTCGTCTCGGCCGGAATGTGGAAGGTCAGCCATCCGAACAGCTTTCCCACGGCCCAGCCGCCGCCCACGCCGACGACGATCTCCCACAGCACGTTCAGGCCAAGCCATTTTCCGAACCATGACTCCCCCATATTCCCCGTCAGGGCGAGCGCGATGGCGAGGTGAACGAAGGGAAAGGCAAGGCCGTCGTTCAGGCCTGCCTCCGATGTCAGGCCGAAGCGGACTTCATCTTCCTCGCCCGTGCGCGGCGGGCCGACCTGGACATCGGCGGCCAGCACCGGGTCGGTGGGGGCGAGGCTGGCGGCCAGCAGCAGGGCGATGGCCCAGGGAAGACCGAGCAGCACGCCCCCCAACAGCGTGATGAGCGCGATGCCCAGCGGCATGGTGATGGCGAGCAGCCGCCAGGTCACCATCCAGCGCCGCCAGTCGAACGGCCGGTCCAGCTTCAGTCCCGCGCCCATCAGGGCGATGATCACGACCAGTTCGGTAAAATGTTCGGTCACATCCGGATATTCCAGCGGCGACGGTCGGAATTCGATGCCGGGGATGCGGAATATCGCGGCGCCGATCAGGATGCAGACGATGGGCAGCGACAGCGGCAGCTTCCTCAAGGCCAGCGGCAGCCATGCGACCAGGACTATCAGCAGCCCCGCGCCCGTCAGGACCAGAATATAGGGATCGGGCGCGGTGAACGGCATTTCCATGGGGGGGCAACGCGCCGCCGCGGCCGGCGTTGCCGCGACATGGCCCGGCGGTCCGCCCCTTCGTCCCGGAAGGTCAGCTTGCCGCGGCCAGCGCCCGGTCGATGTCGCCCAATATGTCGTCGATATGCTCTATCCCGATGGAAAGCCGCACATAGCCGGGCGACACGCCGGTCGCCATCTGCTCCGCTTCGTTCAACTGCGAATGGGTCGTGGACGCTGGATGGATCGCCAGGCTGCGCGCGTCGCCGATATTGGCGACATGGTAGAAAAGATCCAGCGCATCGATGAAGCGGCGACCCGCCTCCATGCCGCCGGCAAGCTCGAACCCGACGAGCCCGCCCTTGCCTCCGGTCAGATAATGCTCCGCAAGGGCCCGGGCGCGGCCATCCTGTTGCGAGGGGTAGATGACCCTGGTCACGGCGGGGTGGCGCGCCAGATGTTCGGCCACCCTGACCGCATTGGCGCAATGCCGTTCCATCCGCAGCGCCACGGTCTCGATACCCTGGATCAGCTGAAACGCATTGAAGGGGGACAATGCCGCGCCTAGGTCGCGCAGCAGGATGACCCGCGCCCGCAGGATATAGGCGATCGGGCCCAGGGGCTTTGCCGCCTCTGCCCATATCGCGCCATGGTAGGAAGGATCGGGCGTGTTCAGCAGCGGCTGTCGTTCGGGATGAGCGGCCCAGTCGAAATTCCCGCCATCGACGATCAGGCCGCCGATCGACGTGCCATGTCCGCCAAGATATTTCGTCGCGGAATAGACGATAATGGCCGCGCCGTGATCCAGCGGGCGGCACAGCAGCGGAGCGGCCGTGTTGTCCATGATGAGCGGGATGCCCCGTTCCCGGCCGATGGCGGCGACCTCCGCGATCGGGAACACCTCCAGCTTGGGATTGGGCAGGGTTTCGGCATAGTAGGCGCGCGTGCGATCGTCGGTGGCCCGCCGGAAATCTTCCGGATCGGCCGGATCGACGAAGCGCACTTCGATCCCCTGGTCCTTCAGCGTGTTCGCGAACAGATTATAGGTGCCGCCATAGAGCGCCGTCGAACTCACGATATTGTCGCCGGCCCGCGCCAGATTCTGGATCGCATAGGCCGACGCCGCCTGTCCCGACGCCACCGCCAGCGCGGCGGCGCCCCCCTCCAGCGCCGCGACGCGCTTTTCCAGCACATCGGTGGTCGGATTCATGATCCGCGTGTAGATATTGCCCATTTCCTGCAGCGCGAAGAGCGAGGCCGCATGCTCCGCGTCGCGAAACTGATAGGATGTCGTCTGGTGGATCGGCACCGCGACGGAGCCCGTCGCTGGATCGGCCCGCCATCCCGCATGAACGGCAAGGGTTTCCGGATTCGGCTTGTTCCTGGACATTGGGGCTCCGCAGCATCGTTGATCCGGCGTCAGGGTGACGGTGCGGCCCGGCAAAAACAAGAGGCTGCGTCACGCGCGGCGGTCAGGGGAGCCGGCCAGCTTCCCCTTCCGGCGCGCCAGCCGCGAAGCGCCGGTCATGCCGCGGCCGCGGCGTCCCGCTCCTGCCTGAACCAGCGCGAAAGCAGGAACAGCACAGCGGCGATATAGAGGCCCGCGCCGGGAACCCACATCAGCAGCCCGGCAAGCTGCTGGTCCTCCAGCGGCGTCAATCCCCAGGCCAAGCTGCTGATGAAATGCGGGGAATAGACCGCCACGCTCGAAAAGGTCAGCAACGCGCCCAGCAGGCCCATCTGGAGCATGGTGGCCAGAAGAGCGGTCACCGCCAGAGGAAGCGGCGCGGCCATGACCCCACGCCACAGCGCCAGCGCGGTCAGCAGCAGGCTTCCCTGCATCGTCCAGTAGACGGCATGATCGGAAAGCGCGGCGGCATAGGCGCCGGGTATATGCCACGACCATAAAGCGGCCGCATGCAGGCAGGTCCATAAGGCCACGCCGCCCGCGGCTCGCCGCTCGGCAAAAGCCATGGCCAGCAAGGGGGCGACAATCGATGTCAGGACGAGATGGTGCAGGGTCCGGGCCGAAAACAAGGCGGAGGTCAATGCGCATAGCGGGGAGATGAACAGAAATGCGAGCAACAGGATCGCGGACAAGGACCGGCTTCTCCCGTCCGCGGACCGCAGCCGGAGGCTCGCCATGATGGCAAGCCCGAACGCTGCCAGCAGCACCGGATCGAAGTTCCAGCGGGTCAGCAGGTCCACGGGCGCCGGCGCGGGGCCGCAATAGGGTATCCAG
Organism: Sphingobium sp. PNB; assembly: GCF_019873065.1. Taxonomy (NCBI): domain Bacteria; kingdom Pseudomonadati; phylum Pseudomonadota; class Alphaproteobacteria; order Sphingomonadales; family Sphingobiaceae; genus Sphingobium; species Sphingobium sp. PNB. The sequence continues at coordinate 10,286 of NZ_JAINEZ010000111.1, read as the reverse complement.
CCTGATCCCGGCTCCACGCGCTGCCTCCGTGCGAAATTGCGGATCGCCCTTTAACCGCTCGCGCCGGGGCTGGTTCCCGGACGCGGCATCGTGCATCGCGCGGCTGCGCTATCGTCGCAGCAGGACGCTGCCGACCTTGTCTCCATTGGACCGCCGCATCACGCAATGGGACGGCTGGTGCTGCTGGATGGCGTTCAGGATCGCGGCGGCATTCCCCCGCGACACGGGGGACCAGAATGGCGGCGTGGTGAAGGAAATCTCCAGATTCTCGGCGGCAGCGCGTTTGACGATCGAGCGAATCAGGGCGTTCTTATGGTCCGACATTCATGTCCCCCCAGCGATGTTCATGCGCCCGTCATGCGGCTTTGCCCGCATTTTCATGGTTAATTCCATCCAACTGGCCACAAACGGCAGGCCGGCCATTTTGTTCCGCACCTGCGAAGAAAATTCTTTCGGCCATGTTTGCGGGGAACAGGGCAGCGCGGGCAACCCCCGCATTCGGCCTTCACCATAGCACGCCATCGACCGGTTCCACCGGGGCGGGCGGCGGCAGATCGATCGACTCGTACAGGTCCGCTTCGATCACGGTCGTGATGCTGTCGAGCGGCAGGTCATGGACGCTGTTGCCGAACGGATCGACCAGATCGTCCCCGATCTGGAGCACCGCCAGATACATGAAGCCGGCGACCGCCGATCCGATCGGCGTCGCCGCGCCCAGCGTCTCCACCAGCCCGATCGGCAGCAGGATGCAGAAAAGCCGGGTGAAGAATTGCGGGAAGGCACGATATTGGGCAGGTAGCGGAGTATTCTTGATCCGCTCCATGCCGCCCTGCGCATTGGCCATGTCCACCAGCACGGCTTCGATCCGGCCTTGCTGGATAGTGTCGATCCATCCCCGCCGCACCAGACCGGCGACACGGCGTCCGCTGCCCTCCAGCACGCCGTTGGCGGGATTGCGCCGGGCCAGTTCCGGATGATCGCCCGGGCCCAATATGCGGTGGATGTCCCCGCCCGTTTCCAGCCGCCGCAACTGCCGGCGCAGCGTGTGGACATAGGCCACTTGGCGCAGCACCAGTTCACGTCCCAGGGCCTGCGCCTCCTCCTCTTCGGGCAGGAAGGCCAGCACCGCGCGGGCGAAGCTGCGCGACGCATTGACCATCGCGCCCCACAATATGCGCGCTTCCCACCAGCGCTGATAGGCCGAATTGACACGCACGCCGAGCACCAGCGCAAGCGCCGTGCCGAAGATGGTAAGCGGCAGGGCCGGAGCCCTGAACGGCGAGATGAAGTAGAAGATGGTGACCGCCAGGTCCCAGAAGAAGAGCGCGACCAGCACGCTCCAGGCTCGCTCGAAACCCTGACGGATGCGTGGGGCGGTACCGATGATCATGAGAGGTTACGAAACGGCACCGTCATGTTCGTCCAGCTTCAGCCAGGCGTTGCGCAATGCAAGGCTGCCGAATATGCCGACGGCTTTCAGCGTCGTGGCTTCCAGTGTCGGCACGCCATCGAGCAGCGCCAGGACAAGGCAGCCCAGGCCCAGGAGCATGGCGGCATAGATGGGCAGCGCCTCCAGGTCGTTCCATCCGATGGGGGCAAGGGCGTCGGCGCGGGAAAGCCGGATCGGCGGCATGACGGAAACTCCTCTTCCAGATGCAGGGATTTCCGCGAAAATGATGCGTTGCGAAAGGCGCGGTCAACGCTTCCCGCGCCGTGCAACCCAGTCTTGCGTCAGGGTGAAACGAGCAAGAAACGCTAACAGTCCGGGCTTATTTCGGAGACGCGGCAATGAAAACATACGGTCTTGCAACCTGACTTCCGTTGCATCGCAACATGCCGGGCCTAGCTTGTCCCCATGCCTGATCGCTTTGCCGAGATCGAATCCTTCGTGACGATCGCCCAATCCAACAACCTGTCGGAGGCTGCGCGGCGTCTGGGCCTGTCGCTGGCCGCGACCAGCCGCCGCCTGTCCCAACTGGAACAGCGGCTGGGGGTGCTGCTCGTCCGCCGCAACAGCCGGCATTTCAGCCTGACGGACGAAGGATCGCTGCTGTATGAACGGGCAGGCCACGCCCTGACCGCAATCGAGGAGGCGGAAACCGATCTGATGCGCCGGTCGACGGAGGCGAGCGGCACGCTGCGCATCGTCACGACCATCGACGCGGGGCGGGCGCGCCTGGCGCCGCTGTTCCACGAATATGCGCTGCTGCATCCCGACGTCACCCTGCATCTGGAAACGTCCGATCAGCCAGCGACCAGCATGATCGGCAGCGGGCACGACATCGCCATCTGCTTCGATCCGCCAGCCGACAGCGCACTGATGATGAAGCGGCTGGCGGACAATCCCCGGCTGCTCTGCGCCGCCCCCGCCTATCTCGACCGGCGCGGGCGCCCGTCGCGGACAGCCGATCTCGCGGGACACAACAAGATCGTCGTGGGCGCGTCGCAGGGCGAGCTGTGGCGAAGGATCATGGGTGGCGCGGCAGGATGGCGGCTGACGCTGAACACCAATGATGCCGAACTGGCGCGCGCCTGGGCGCTGGAGGGGTCGGGCATCGGCATCAAGTCGCTGTGGGATGTGCAGGAGGATCTGGAGAACGGCCGGCTGGAGCCGGTGCTGCCCGACCTGTCGCTGCCGCCCTCGACCATCGCGGCGCTCTATCTGCCGGGCCAGTTGAATTCACCCAAGGTCCGCTCGTGCCTCAACTTTCTCGCACGCCGCCTGCGCGGATCATGACGCCTTCTCCGTCGATCCCGCCTTTCATCGATGGGATCGAAAGGGCAGGACGCCCCTATTTCACCGCCTCCTCCCGCTCCCGCGCGAGCCGCCTCGCCAGCAGTCGGCGTGACCGCCCGGCATAGCGGCGGCAGGCGCCGGGCGAGCCGTCATACCGCCGAGGACCGGCATTGTCCGGATGCGCGGCAATCAATATGTCGCACTTCAACATGCCCATGCGCCTGTAGCTGACAGCAAAACCTCTGACGATCGCGGCGCTGGAAGGCGCGGTAAAGCGGTAATTGTCGGCCGACACCGGGTTGAGGCTGGACGCGAAGACGATCTCCTTGCACGCCCTGCCCTCACAGGCGTTCCAGCTCCACGTCATGCTGCCCATCGTATGGCCGGGCGTCGCATGCGCCTTGATGGATATGCGGCCCAGCCTCAGGACTTCTCCGTCATCCATGATGCGCAGCCGCGACACCGCCGGCCAGGTGCCGCCATAATCGAATTGCGGATCGTCCTTTGCAAGTGCGCCGGCCCGCAGGCCCTCGGCGCCGCGCCGGCTGGCCACCACCGTGGCGCCAGTGGCGCGCGCCAGCGCCGCAAACCCGCCGGCATGATCATAATGCGGCTCGGTACTCAGAATAAATTTGATGTCTTTGGGATCGAACCCCAGCTTGCGGACATGCCTCAGGATCATCGGCGCCGCCTGCGGGAGCGCACCGTCGATCAGGACAAGACCCGCCCCCGTGTCGATCAGAACGACGCTCAGGCCGCCGAAACCCACCAGATAGCTGCTGCCGAAAATCTTCTCCGGCGGCAGAGGCGCAAGCCACTCCCGGGCTCTTTCCACCGCCATCGGGCGGGTCAAGGGGTCGTCCGCAGGCAAGGGCCCATGCGGTTCCGTCCTGACAGCCGCTGACGCGGAACTCACCGCCAGCGATGCGGCCATGGCCATCGATGCGATCATCTTCATCTCCCTTCCCTGCCGGGATGCCGATGGACGCTTTCGCGCACAAAGCATGATTTCTCGACAAAGCCATGAGAATAATTGATGACGGGCCATGGATCGCGCCCAACTTCCCCTGAACGCCCTGCGCGCCTTCGAAGCGGCGGCGCGCCACCTTAATTTCACCCGCGCGGCGATTGAGCTTTGCGTCAGCCAGGGGGCGGTCAGCCATCATGTCGCGCAGCTTGAGCGCCGCCTTGGCGTCCGCCTCTTTCACCGCCTGCCGCGTGGGCTGGCGCTCACGGACGAGGGGCATGCGCTCGTGCCCGTGCTGGCGGAGGCGTTCGACCGCGTGGGCGCGACGCTCGACCAATATGCCGGCGGCCGCTTTCGCGAGATGTTGAAGGTCGGCGTCGTCGGCACGTTCGCGACCGGCTGGCTGTTGCCCCGACTGGACGCCTTTGCCCGCGCCCACCCCGCCATCGACCTGCGCGTTTCGACCAACAACAATCGCGTGGACCTGGCGGGAGAAGCGCTGGATTTCGCCATTCGCTTCGGCGACGGCGCATGGCATGGCACCCATGCCGAACCCATGTTAGAAGCACCGCTGACGCCGCTTTGCGCGCCGGCCATGGCCGCGCGGTTCAGCGCACCTGCAGACCTCCTCCATGAACGGTTGTTGCGTTCCTACCGGCCGGACGAATGGGCGCTCTGGTTCGGGGCCGCGGGCGTTGCCGCCCCGCTTCTGCGCGGGCCCGTTTTCGACAGTTCGGCGCTGATGGTCTCCGCCGCCATGGCCGGCCTGGGCGTCGCGCTGGCGCCGCCCGTCATGTTCATGCGCGAACTCGCCTCGGAACTGCTCGTCCAGCCCTTCCCGATCATGATCGACGCGGGCCGTTATTGGCTCACGCGCCTCATCTCGCGTCCTGAAAGCGACGCGATGCGGCGCTTCCGCGAATGGCTTGCGGACAGCGGCGGGGCAGAAGCGCCGACCGCGCCATAGCACCGGATTCCGGCCCCGACATGGAGCCTTGTCCGCCCCATCGAAATCGTCCAGATTTCCATCGAACCGACGGCGGAGAACAGATGATGGGCTTTCAGGCGGCGCTTCCGCGCATCCTTCGCGTCGGCGGCGGCGTGTCCGGCGAACTCGCCCCGCTATTGGCGACATTGGGGCTGTCGCGGCCGCTGATCGTCACCGACCGCTTCCTGAAGGACGGCGGGCGAGCCGATGCCCTGATGGACGAACTGCACAAGGCGGGAATGGCCGCCCGCATATTTGCCGACACCCTGCCGGAACCGACCGCCGCCTCCATCGAGGAGGCCCGCGCCTTTCTGGAGGAGGGCGATCATGACTGCGTCGTCGGCTTCGGCGGCGGAAGCCCGATCGATAGCGCGAAGGCGATCGCGGTGCTCGCCGTCCATGGCGGCGTCTGCCGCGACTATAAGGTGCCCCATGTCCAGGACGCGCCCGGCCTTCCCGTCATTGCGATACCCACGACGGCCGGCACCGGATCGGAAGCGACGCGCTTCACCATCGTCACGGATGAGACGACGGACGAAAAGATGCTGCTGGCCGGCCTCGCCTATCTGCCGACAGCCGCCCTGGTCGATTTCGAACTGACGCTGACGATGCCGCCGCGCCTGACCGCCGACACCGGGATCGACGCGCTGACCCATGCCATCGAAGCCTATGTGTCGCGCCGGGCCAACCCCTTTTCGGACAGCTTCGCGCTATCGGCCATGCGCGCCATCGCGCCGCATCTGCGACGCGTATGGGCGGACCCGGAAGACCGCCCCGCACGCGAGGCGATGATGTTCGGTTCGACCCAGGCCGGCATCGCCTTCTCCAACGCCAGCGTCGCGCTGATTCATGGCATGAGCCGGCCGATCGGGGCGCATTTCCACGTGCCGCACGGCCTTTCCAATGCGATGCTGCTGCCGGCTGTCACCGCCTTTTCGGCGCCGGGCGCCCTTCGGCGCTATGCCGATTGCGCGCGGGCCATGGGCGTCGCCGCGGCGGAGGAGGGCGACCAGGGCGCCGTTGGCAAGCTGATCGAGGATCTGACCCGCATCAACGAGGAACTCCGTGTCCCCACGCCCGCCGCCTACGGCATAGACGCCGACAAATGGGACGCGCTGCTGCCGCTGATGGCGGAGCAGGCGCTCGCTTCCGGATCGCCCGGCAACAACCCCATCGTGCCGGACGCGGACGAAATCCAGGCGCTTTATCGCCAGGCCTGGGGGCCTTGATCCGGGGCCCGAGGCAGGTCGTAGCCATGCATGTCCCGATCCGGCACAACCCTATGTTAACCATCTTTAACCCTTAGCGTCGGGCGATCGGTCGCATAGGGTCGGCGCATGAAAAAGCTCAGCATTCTCTTCGCCGCCAGTGTTGCCGCCCTTGCAGCCTCGCCCGGCCTCGCTTCTCCCGTCGCGGGCACGGACGCGCTGCGCGAATGGAATCTGATCGTCCTTGGCAACCTCGATTCCTCTTCCGAAGTGGAAGGCAGAACCTTCGTGGGCGGCGACCTGACCGGCACGTCGTCCAATTATCAGATCGGCACGCCGACCGCCTCCCCCACCGGTCAGCCCGGCCTGATCGTGGTCGGCAACGTCACGGGCGGCGTCAAGAACCTGAACAACGGATCGGGCGCCGTCATCGGCGGCAATGTCGATAGCGGGTTCAACCTCAATGGCCCCAGCCAGACGGTGAAGGTCGGCGGGACGATCAACAACACCAACGTCAACCAGAATGTGGTGCAGTCCGGACTGGCCGGTTCGGACCCCGCCTTCATCGGCAACCTGACCGCCCAGGGAGCGACCCTGGCCGGCAGCATGAAACAATTGTCCGCGACCCTGTCGGGCCTTTCCCCGAACAGCCAGATGGACATCAGCGGCAATCGGGCGACCTTCAACGCGGCCCCCGATGCGGACGGTCTGGCGGTCTTTTCGATCACGGCGGCCGACCTCAATTCCATCGGGGAAATCGCCTTCCATCTGAATGGCGCGGATACGGCCATCGTCAATGTAAGCGGAGCGTCGATCAACCTGAACGACAATTTCCTGGGCGGCACCGCGGGACTGGGCGAACATGTCATCTGGAACTTTGGCGATGCGCAGAATCTGGACCTGACGACCAGTTGGGGCGGCTCCGTCCTGGCGCCGTGGGCGGCCGCCCATAGCAGCAATTACATTCAGGGATCGGCTGTGTTCGGCAGCCTCGATCAGGACGGGGAAATGCATCTGGGCACCTATAATGGCGGGTATAATCCGCCGGTGACGCCGCCCGGCGGCAGTTCGGGAGGAACGCCGGTTCCCGAAGGTCCGGCATGGCTGCTTTTCATCCTCGGGGCCGGTGCGCTGTTTTTCGCCAGGCGGCGGCGTCGTTCGGCAGCGGCCGGGGGAATGTAAGGCCGGCGTCTCCTGTCTTCGTCATTGCGTGGAAGCGATCTTTTGTTCACCTTCGCGCCGGATGATGAAAGAAGATGATCGGCAGGACCGCCCCATGGCCCGACATATGGCGTTTCACCGCAAACATCCCGTCGCCGCCGCGCTGGTGACGCTGGCGCTATCGGCAATCGGCCTGGGCGGGACTCTCTGGGCCTGCGCCGACTCTTCCTGCTCGCCCGGCTGGCAATTGGCTTCCCCCGATTATGATTGCGGCGGACGCGCGGCGATCAGCCCGGGCAACGATACGCGGATCAACATCCTGCTGCTCATGCGAAGCCTGAGGCCCGTGGACGGCCCTCGCAAAGGCGCGGCGACCGATATGAACAATCCGCAATTCGGTGGAACCTTCATGACATGGCCCGGCCTGCGCGCCGCCTTCTGGCCGGAAGCCGCAAGGGACAGCCAAGGCGATGGCGCTGCGGCGAACGGCCATGCGACCGACTGCGCGGCTTCCGCTGAAGCCACGGCAGCCTTCAATGCCGCGCTTGCCGTCGAGACCGGCCTGCCGGAGGCGGAACGCACCGAACTGGCGCGGCTGCGCGCACAGACCGGTTGCGGCACGGCCGATTGGGGAAATGCCGCGATCTCCAGCAGGCCGGGCCGCGAATATCTATCCTATCTGAAAGCGGCAGAGGCCTTCCACAAGGGCGACTGGCAGGTTGCGCGAGACAGCTTCGTTCCATTGACCCGCGCCCGCAGCCAATGGGTCGCGGAAACAGCGAAATATATGCCGATCCGTATCGGCCTGCGCGCGGCGGTGGCCCAGGCGGTCGATGAATATGGCGATTTCGCTGGCCCCGAAAAGGTCGATCGCGCCGCGGTCGCGGAGGCGGGCAACGCCATCTCCGCTTATCTCAAGGCCTATCCCAGGGGCCGCTATGCCGCATCGGCCGAAGGGCTGATGCGCCGCGTGGCGTGGTTGAGCGGGGACATGGCGGCGCTTGCCCGCAGCTATGAAAAGCTGCTGGCCACGGTGCCCGGCGACGATGAGGCAGCAGCCGATCTTGCAGAGGAGATCGACATCAAGCTGCTGGAACGTCAGGATGCGAGCCGGATCATCGGCAGCCAGAACGGAACGCCGCTGCTGCTGGCCGTAGCCGATCTCAAGCGGATGCGGCGGCAGGGCGCCGATCCGGCCGTCCTGTCTGCCGCCGAGCTGGCGGCGCAGAAGAGCCAGTTCACCGCCCATGCCGATCTTTACGGGCTGCTCCAGGCCAGCAGGCTCTATTATGCCGGGGACGATCCGAAGGCGATCCTGGCGCTGCTGCCCGATGCGGCGCGCAGCAGCCGCTTCACGCCGCTTGCTTTCAGCCGGCAGATGCTGCGCGGCATGGCCCTTGGTCGAACGCGCGATCCCAACGAGGCGGGATTCTGGCGCGATCTGCTGCGTGGGGCGAACCCGCTTTATGAGCGGCCGTTGGTGGAAATGGGGCTTGCTCTCCGCTGGCAGCGCGATGGACGGCTGGAGCAGGTCTTCGCGCCCGGATCGCCTGTCACGGACAGCATGACCCGGACGATTTTGCTGCAAACCCTGGCAAGCCCATCCATCCTGCGTGCGGCGGCGAATGATCGCACGCGTCCAGTGCGCGAGCGGGACGTGGCGCGCTTCACCTTGCTCTACAAGGATTTGACGAGAGGAGCCTTTGGCGATTTCACCGGCGATCTTACGCTAGTGCCCGCCAGCGCGGGAAGCGAGGGCGGGCTATGGGACTTCTCCCAGCAGGACATGATTCCGGTGGGGCTGTTCCGAAAGGGCAGATGGTCGGACGGCTTTCCTTGCCCCAGCATAGCGCAAACCGCCGCGACTCTCGCGCACGCTCCCGCCAATGCAAAGGCGCGGTTGTGTCTGGGCGATTTCTATCGGCTGAACGGTTTCGATGGCTTCAGCCTGTTCAAGGCAGGTGGCGACAGGTTCAGCCTCGGCAATGGGCCGGACGGCTTTTCCGGCCGCCCGCTGTCTCGCGCGGACATTTATGCCGCGATCATCGCGGACAAGGGAGCGGCGGCTGAAGACCGGGCCTATGCTCTGTATCGTGCCGTGATGTGCTATGCGCCGTCTGGCTTTAACGGTTGTACCGGGCCCTATCGCAGCTATGAGGAATTGGAGGCGGCGCAGGCACCTCAAGCCGATCGCAAGGCGTGGTTCACCGAGTTGAAGCAGCGCTATCCCGACAGCCGATGGGCAAAGTCCCTGCGTTATTATTGGTGAACATGCGTGCAAGCGGATGGTCGATGGCGCTGCTGGCGCTGCTGGCGTTGACCGGCTGTCGGCGCGAAACGGAGGCGGAGCGTGTCGATCCGGCTGGTCATGAGGCATTCTATCTCTGGCCTGGCGTGCGTCCGGCAAAGAATGTCCGGGCGAAGATCCTCTACCTTCTTGACGGAGAGGTTCGGCGTAGGGGACCCGTCCGGCTGGAAAAGCTGCGCATGGGGATGCCCCGGTTGCCGAGCAAGAAGATCTGGCTGGTCGTCAGGGCAGATCGGCTGGATTGGAATGATGCTGTTTACGAGACGATCTTCGACGATCTGCATCGCTGGCGCGAGGCAGGCAATGAGGTTGTCGGACTCCAGGTCGATTTCGATGCCGCTACGCGCGGGATCGGCGGCTATGGCAATTTTCTGCGTGATTTGCGGCAACGCCTGCCCCGCCATTGGCGGCTGTCGATCACCGGCCTGATGGACTGGAGCGCCCATGGCGACCCGCGGGCCCTAGCAAGACTCGCCGGCCTGATCGATGAGGTTGTGGTCCAAACCTACCAGGGTCGCACCACCATCCCCGGCTATGAGGATTATTTTCGCCGGATGGAAAGCTTCCCCATTCCCTTCCGCGTGGCATTGATCGAGGGCGGAGCATGGCAGGCACCGCCTATGCTATCGCGTCATCCGCAATTCAAAGGCTATGTGGTGTTCTTGCTATCCCGCAACAGCTCTGACGGCCATTGATTCTCAACCGGTTCCTTCCAGGAAATCTACCCAGGGTTGGAGGGTGGGTTTGAGGTATGATTTGGTCTGGTGGTTTGCCGGTTGCCAGCGCGACCTGAGGGGGTGCGCTTGGGGGGCATTGCGCCTGGGCGCAGGAGATTGCGAATGGGTTAATGTGAAGCGCGAGCTATAATGCCTGGCGACGCCCTACTCTTCCGGGGCTTGAGCCACAGTACCATCGGC
>NZ_JAINEZ010000110.1:0-14109 GCF_019873065.1 Sphingobium sp. PNB | reverse complement strand
GCCTTCACCCGCCCCGGTCCGCTGATCGGATCGGACGCGAAGCAGCTCATGCACCTGTTCGGCCAACCACGGCTCGACATTCGCGAAAGCACCATGCGCAAGCTGCAATTCGCCAATGGCCGCTGCGTGCTGGACGCCTATCTCTACCTCCCGCCGCAGGGGAAGGAGCCGCTCGTCACCCATGTCGATGCGCGTACGCTCACGGGCACGGATGTCGACCCCGCAAGTTGCTCTGCCGCCTTGCAGGCGAAATGATCTTTTCGATGGGAGAGGGAGGCGCTCCCGCGGAAGGCGGGAGCCCCGTTCATGCGCTTGAACAGGACAAGCGCTAGGCCAGCCGTTCCAGCGCCCAGCGAGCCGCCTCCGCCACCACCGGATCGTCGTCCGCCACCAGCGCCCGCAACCGGCCCGCCAACCGCCTGTCGCCACTGTTCCCCGCCGCGATGGCGGCATTGCGCACCATCCGGTTCCGTCCGATCCGCTTGATGGGGGAGCCTGAGAAAATCTCGCGAAAGCCCGCATCGTCCAGCGCCAGCAGGTCGCCCAGTTCCGGGGCCGCCAGCTCCGCCCGCCCGACAAAGGCGCGGTTCGCCGCCGCCGCGTCCGCGAACTTGTTCCACGGACAGACGGCCAGACAATCGTCGCAGCCATAGATGCGATTGCCGATCCCGGCTCGAAACTCCTCCGGTATCGGCCCTTTATGCTCGATGGTCAGGTAGGAAATGCACCGGCGCGCGTCGACCATATAGGGCGCGGGAAAGGCGTCGGTGGGGCAGGCCGCCTGACAGGCGGTGCAATTGCCGCAATGGTCCTTCTCCGGCGCATCGGGCGCCAGCGCGATCTCGCTGTAGATCGCCCCCAGGAACAGCCAGCTTCCATGCGCACGGCTGACGAGATTGCTGTGCTTCCCCTGCCAGCCCAGACCCGCAGCCTCCGCCAGCGGCTTTTCCATCACCGGGGCGGTATCGACAAAGACCTTGAGCGCGCCGGGATGCTGCTCAACCAGCCAGCGGGCGAGGGCCTTCAACCCCTTCTTGACCACGTCATGATAGTCGCGTCCCTGCGCATAGACCGAAATCCGCCCCCGGTCCGGCACATCCGCCAGCGCCAGCGGATCGCGCCCCGGCGCATAGCTCATCCCCAGCATGACGACGCTGCGCACGTCCGGCCAGAGCCCTTGCGGCGATCCGCGCTGCCCGGCGCGCTCCTCCATCCACAGCATCTCGCCATGATGCCCGGCGTCCAGCCATTGCCGCAGCCTTTCGGCCGAACGCGGCGCCGCATTGGCGGGCGCAATGGCGCAGGCGGCGAAGCCCAGCCGCAACGCTTCGGCCTTAAGCCGCTGTTCCAAGGTTTCGTTTTGCGTTGGCATGCGATGCGACTATCAGAGGCCGATGATCGGGGCTCCTCAACCGACCTATGCCGTCGAAGGGCGTGGTCTTGTCAAGACATTCGGTGATTTCCGGGCGGTGGACGGCATCGACATCGCTGTGCCCGCCGGGTCGATCTACGGCATTCTGGGCCCCAATGGCGCGGGCAAGACGACGATGCTGCGCACGCTGCTCGGCATCATCGATCCCGATGAGGGGCATCGCAGCCTGCTGGGCGATCCCGCGCCGCTGCGCCAGGCGCGCAATGTCGGCTATCTGCCGGAGGAACGCGGCCTCTATCCTTCGATGAAGGCGTTCGAAGCCATCGCCTTCATGGGCGCGCTGCGTGGCCTGCCGCTCAGGATCGGGCGGGAACGCGCCCGCGCCATGCTGGCGGACTATGGCATGGGCGCCTCCGCCGAAAAGCCGATCCGCCAATTGTCGAAGGGCATGGCCCAGACCGTGCAGCTTTTCGGCACCATCGTTCACGAACCGCGCCTGATCGTGCTGGACGAACCCTTTTCCGGCCTCGACGCCTTCAACCAGGGCAAGCTGGAGGCGCTGATCCGGGATCAGGCCCGGCGCGGCGTCACGGTGCTGTTCTCCACCCATGTCATCGCCCATGCCGAACGGCTGTGCGAGCGGGTCGCCATCGTCGCGGGCGGCCGCGTCCGCTTCGAGGGCACGGTGGACGACGCCCGCAACCGGCTGCGCCCGCAGGTGCGCCTGCGCACCCGCGCCAGCGATGGCGGCTGGCGCCGCGCCCTGCCCGCCGAAACCATGGCGCAGGATGGAACCTGGCATTTCGCCCTGCCGCAGGAGGGCATAGAACCGCTGCTGCGCGCCCTGCTCGACGGCAATGCCGGGATAGAAAGCCTGTCGATCGAACGCCCCGGCCTGCACGACGCCTTCGTCGCCATTGCGGGCGAGGCGGCCGCCCGGCAGATGCAGGACGACCAGCAGCGGGAGGAAGCGGCATGAGCGAACTGATGCGCGCCGCCTTCGTCATCGCCCGGCGGGATTTCACCGCCGTGGTGCTGTCGCGCACCTTCATCTTCTTCCTGCTGGGGCCGCTGTTCCCGATCGTCATCGGCATGGCGTTCGGCGGCCTGGGCGACAAGATTTCGACCACCGACCTGCGCCCGGTCGTCGGCGTCGCCATGTCCCCCGCCGATGCGGCGCGGATGGAGCGCGCCCATGCCCGGCTGGCGGAGCGCATGGGGCCGCAAGCGCTGCCGGCGCTGCGCCGCGTGCCGCTGTCTCCCGCGCCCCGCGTTCAGTTGGCCGGGGCGAATGCGGACGTCATGGTGATCGTGTCGGGATCGCCCGCCCGGCCGGTGATGACCGGCCAGCCGCAGGACATCCGGCGGCTGGAAGGGGACATCAGCCTGCTCGCCAGCGCCGCCGTGGCCGAAAAGTCGCTGCACATGGTCCAGGTGGAGGCGCAGCAGGTCGCCACCAGCGTCGGCGCGCAGACCCAGGGCAGGCTGGTGATCGGCCGGATCGCGCAGATCGTCGTCTTCTTCCTCACCATCCTGCTCGCGGGCATGATCCTGTCCAATCTGGTCGAGGAAAAGACCAACAAGATCATAGAGATCCTCGCCGCCGCCGTGCCGGTCGACGCGATCTTCCTGGGCAAGCTGATGGCGATGCTGGCGATGAGCTTCGTCGGCATCCTCTTCTGGGGCGGGACCGCCTTCTGCGTGTTCCTGGCATTGAAGACCCCTGGCGTCAGCCTGCCGGAGCCCGCCATCGGCTGGCCCCTCTTCCTGATGCTGGCCGTCATCTATTTCGCCATGGCCTATACGCTGCTCGGTTCCCTCTTTCTGGGCATCGGCGCGCAGGCGGCGACCGTGCGGGAGGTGCAGACGCTCAACATGCCCGTGACCATGGGGCAGATGCTGATCTTCTTCTTCGCCACCTATGCCGTCGACAAGATGGGATCGCCGCCGGAGGTCGCGGCGGTGATCCTGCCCTTCTCCTCCCCCTTCGCCATGATCGCCCGCGCGGCGCAGGTGGACACGCTCTGGCCCCATCTCCTGGCCATAGGCTGGCAGATGCTCTGGGTCGGCCTCATCATCCGCATCGGCGTGCTGCTGTTCCGCCGCCATGTGCTGAAATCGGGCGGCGGCTGGTGGAAGCAGCTGTTCAGAAGCGCGACAGGCTGACCCTGCTATGGCGGGGCCCATGAACCGGCGGCGCTTTCTGGGCATGGGCGGCTGTGCCGCGACGACGATCGTCCTCTGGCACGCCGGGCTGGGCAGGGCCGCCGCCTATCCTTTCACGCTCAGCGATGCCGAATGGCGCAAGCGCCTGAGCCCGCCCGCCTATCAGGTGCTGCGCAAGCGATCGACCGAATATCCCTTCACCAGTCCTCTCAACAAGGAACATCGCACCGGTATCTTCGCCTGCGCCGGTTGCGGGCAACGGCTTTTCAGCTCGAAGACCAAGTTCGACAGCGGCACGGGCTGGCCCAGCTTCTGGGCGCCGCTGCCCCGCGCCGTCGGCACTTCGCGCGATTTCGAACTGGGCTATCCGCGAACGGAGGTGCATTGCGCCCGCTGCGGCGGCCATCTGGGCCATGTGTTCGATGACGGGCCGAAGCCCACCGGCAAGCGCTATTGCATGAACGGCGTTGCGCTGGCCTTCGTCGCCGGCTGAGCGATCACCTTGTAGATGCGGAGCGGCCCCTTGGTGGGAACCGGCTGCAGCCAGCGCGGCGGCCGGTTGCGCTTCAACGCCGCGGCCAGGCCCTTCGGGAAGTCGGCGCGATAATGTTTGATCTCGTTCATCTCGTTGCAGATCAGCAGATAATCCGCGCCCCTGCCGCCATTCAGGCGCATGATGGTCGCAAAGGCCTTTTCGGGCGCTTCCGTGAAACCGTCGATGACCGCGGTGATGCCGGCGGCATTGCGGTGATGGGCCGTGCCGATCACGCTGTGCCCGGTTCGCACGAGGATGTCGGGCCCCAGATCGAGCGGCGCGAACAGGGTCGAGCGGGGCAGCGCCCGCAAGGGCGCCAGCAGCGCGGCCGTCCGGCAATTGACGGTTTCAGGCTGCTCCTTTTCCGCCGCGCCGCTCGTGATCAATATCCAGGCGCCGCACAGGCCCGCCGGGGTGAGCAATATGGCGACGCTCGCCGTCACCGGGATGCGCGCCACGGCCCTGCTCCAGCTCTGGATATGCTGAAAGATCGCCAGCAGCAGCCAGGCCGTGCCGGGCAGCGCCAGGACATGCGCCACCGACATGGCGCGCAGGACGAGGATCGCGACCGCCAGCGCTCCGGTCAGCAGCAGGGCAATGACGATCCAGCGGTCCCGCGCCTCCCTTTCCGTGGTGCGCCAGGCCGCGACGATCGTGCTGACCAGCCCCATGGCCGCCGGCAGCAGGATGATCCCCGCCATCAGAAGACCCTGTTCCCAGACCGGGCGGCCCTCCTTCACCTGGAGATACCATAAGCGATAGGCCACCGGACCGAGCGCCTTGAAGGGATCGCCGGAAAGGCAGGCTCCGCCGCTCAGCAGGAACACGCCGGCCGCCGTAACTCCTGCCGCCGCCGTCGCCATGAAGCGTCGCCGGACGCTGGTCGTGCCGATCAGGCGCAGGGCAAGCGGCATCGCCAGCGCAAAAGCCACGAGCGGCCAGATATAGGCTGCCGAAAGGCTGTCGCAATATCGGACCAGCGCCGCACCGGGGCCGCGCAGCAGCAGCAGGAGGAGGAGCGCGCCGCCGCCCAGCGTGGCGGCATAGGCGGCGATCCGCGCCGCCTCCCGCCGGTCGAACCAGGTCCGCAGGGCGAAGGCGCCGGCGAACAGCGCGGCATAGGGCAGCGCCTCGCTGGAAATCTGAAGCCACACCGCCAGCGCGAGGCCGGCCGTGATGCCGCCCCTCAGGCGACGGGCATCCAGTGCGCCGCACAGGGCCATGGCCGCCATCCAGATCTGCCACCCGTGATGGTCGATCCGGAACGGGGTGAACTGGACCAGGATGGTCGGCGTGGTCAGCAGCAGCGCAACCGCCAGCATCGGAACGAAGACGCCGCCGGCAGCGCGCCGCGCCGCCAGGAAGACCGTGCCCGTCAGCCCGCCCAGCAGCAGCAGCGGCACCAGCGCACAGGCGGCGACTTCGGCCCTTGCAGGCCCAAGCAGCGGTTGCAGCATCAGAATCAGCGCGGCGATCGGCATGTCGACGATGCGCGACCAGTGCATCGGTCCGCCCGCCGGCGGGTTTACCCGGTGCTGGCTGACGTCCCAGAAATCCTGGCCATGCAGCCAGTCGCGGACCTGTTGCAGCCGCATGGCGTCATCGGGATCGCGGAATTCGAGCGTGGTCAGCCCGTTGCGGAACAGCCAGAGCATGACCGCGCAGCACAGGGCCCAGAGCAGCAGGACCGCCACGCCGATCTGCCAACCGGCGATAGAGGCTGTCTTGGGAAGGCGGCCGCTGTCAGGCGCGGGCGAAGATGCCATATTTCCGGATCGCATAGACGGACAGGAAGCTCACCGGCACGGCCGCCAGCTTGGCCATGGCGGGCGGAAGCCCCAGGCTGCTCAGCCCGCCCACCAGTCCCATGGTGATCGCCATGCCGATCAGGGCGCTGAGGATGAAGGCGATCCGCTGTCCATGCGTCGCCGGCTGCTGCATGTCGAACACGAATTGCGTGCTGATCATCCAGTGCAGGACCAGTCCGCCCGAATAGCCGCCGAACGCAGCAATGGCAGGCGGCACGCCCAGCCGGTGGAACAGCATGAACAGAGCGAAATCGGCCGACAGCGCGCAGATGCTGGCCAGAAGATAGCGCGTGAAGGTGAAACGGCCGAGGACGGCGTTGAACGGCCCGGCCATGCTCCGCACCCAATGGGGCATGGGGTTCAGGCCGCCTTCAGACGATTGGGCACCAGCCTTTCGCTGGCGAGCGCGGCGCGCCGGCCGGCTGCGTCCTGCCCTTCCTCGCCCGCTTCGTGATATTCGGCATCCTCATTGACTGCCCAGATGTCGTAAAGCTGCTCGCCCGCCTCGATGTTGCGGACCGTCAGCATCGCCGTCATCATCGCATGGTCCTGATTATTGTAGCGGTGCATGCCGTTGCGGCCGACCAGATGCAGCGTCGGATAAAGCCGCTGCAATTCGGTGCGCATCGCAAGGACATTGTCGGCATAGCCGTCATCATAGACCGGATAGGCCTTTTCCTGCCGCACCACCGCGCCGCCGACGACATCGGCGGGGTCGCACAGGCCCAGGGTCGCCATTTCCTTCTTCGCCAGTTCGATCAGATCGGCGTCGCTCGACGACCAGAGGCCATCGCCCTCGAAGCAGAAATATTCCAGGCCGACGCAGGCCAGATCGGGGTCCGGCACCATTTCGGGGGACCAGCTCCGAAAATTCTGGATGCGGCCGACCTGCACCTTCGGATCGTGTATATAGATCCAGTTGTCGGGGAAGATGTCCTCGCCCTTCACCATCAGCGCCACGGTCAGGAAGTCGCGATATTTGAGGTCCATCGCCTGGCCCAGCGTCGCGGGCAGCGGACGGATGCGGCCGGCCAGCTCGCGCATCGGGGCGGAACTGATGACATGGCCGGCGGTGATGGCGATTTCGCCGTCCGGGCCGCGCGCCATCATGCGCCAGCCGCCGCTCGCCTGATCCTGCGACAACTGCTCCAGGCTGTGCGCCATCAGCACGCGGTTGCCCCGCGCGACCACGAAGTCGCGGGCCGCTTCCCACATCATGCCGGGGCCAAGGCGCGGATAGCGGAAGCTTTCCAGCAGCGTCTTGGTCGCCATGCCGTCATTGGGCTTTTTGTTGAGGCCCAGGGATCGTCTGAGGCCGTCGGTCACTGCGCCCCAGAGCGACAGGCCCTTGATGCGCTGCGCCGCCCAGTCCGCCGACATCTCGTCGCAGGGCATGCCCCACACCTTCTCCGTATAGGTCTTGAAGAAGATCGAGAACAGCTTGTGGCCGAAGGCGTTGACCGTCCAGTCCTGGAAGGAACGGACATCGCGATTGGGGAACAGCTTCGCCTTGGCGAAGCTCGCCATGCAGAGCGCCGATCGCCACAGCCCCAGATTGCCGAGCGCTTCGAAGGCGCGCAGCGGATAGCTGTAGAATTTGCCTTCATAATAGATGCGGCTCATCCGCGGGCGCTGGATGAAGTCGTCGGGCAGTATCTCGTTCCAGAGGTCGACGACCTCCTTCGACTTGGAAAAGAACCGATGGCCGCCAATGTCGAAACGGAAGCCGTTCAGTTCCACCGTTCGGCTGATGCCGCCGACATAGACCGGGTCTTTTTCGATGATGCTGACCGAATAGCCCTTCTTGGTCAGCAGATAGGCGGCCGTCAACCCAGCCGGCCCCGCGCCAATGATGGCGACATCCACATGATGGTCGTTCTGCGGCATCCAAGGCCCCCCGTGAAATCCTTCGCCGGTTTAGGTGAAGGAAATCTTCTAAGGAGTAGTTAATAGCCGGTAACAATGCAAGATAAGGCAAGGCCGGCGGCCATGGTGAGCCGCCGGCCTCCACTCTTTTCAAAAGAGGCGGATCAGCCCTGGCGCTGTGCCTGGATCAGCGTGTTGAGGTCCGTGCGGGCGCCGTCGAGCGCCTCGCCGAAACAGGCGCGATAGTCCGGCGTGGCGGGCAGGATCGATCCGTTCATCCAGCCGCAGACCTTCTTCGCCGCCTTGGTGATGCGGGAGTCGGCCACGCGGACGCCATGGGTGCTGGCAAGGTTCAGGTCGGCCATCGACACGGCGATGCTGCGGGTTTCCGTCCCGGTGCGGCCGTCGACCACCACGTCCATATCGTTGATGCCGGCAAAGGCATTTGCTGCGGGCAAGGCAAGGGTCATCGCGGCGGTCAGCGCCACCAACGTCTTTCTGGTCATCCTGTATCTCCTGTCGAACTCTTATCGGATCTGCCCAACGCCTGACGTGGGAGTAGGGTCCTCTTCTAAATAGGCTTCGCGAAGGCATATGAAAAGGGGCCACTTGGCAGAAAGTGGCTGAAAACCGCTATTTTTGCGGATGCGAAAGGATCGGCGCCCTTTCGCATCCGCATCAATCGCCCTTAGTGGCGGAAGTGGCGCATGCCGGTGAAGACCATCGCCAGACCCGCCTCGTCAGCAGCGGCGATCACTTCCTCGTCGCGGATGGAGCCGCCGGGCTGGATCACCGCCGTCGCGCCCGCCTCGACCGCCGCCAGCAGGCCGTCGGCAAAGGGGAAGAAGGCGTCCGACGCAACCGCCGAACCGATGGTCCGGGCCTCCGCCCAGCCGGCCTTTTCCGCGGCATCCTTCGCCTTCCATGCGGCGATGCGCGCGGATTCCAGACGGTTCATCTGTCCCGCGCCGATGCCGGCGGTGCTGTTGCCCTTGGCATAGACGATGGCGTTCGACTTCACATGCTTGGCGACGGTCCAGGCGAACAGGCAGTCGTTCAGCTCCTGCTCGGTAGGCGCGCGCTTCGTCACCACCTTCAACTGATCGCGGCTGACGCGGCCATTGTCGCGGCCCTGCACCAGCAGACCGCCGGCAATGCTCTTGATCTGGAGGCCGGCACGGGCCGGATCGGGCAGGTCGCCGGTCAGCAGCAGGCGGAGGTTCTTCTTCCTGGCGAAGATCGCCTTCGCGTCCTCGTCCGCATCGGGGGCGGCGACGACTTCGGTGAAGATGCCGCTGATCGCCTCGGCGGTCGGACCGTCAAGCGGGCGGTTGACGGCGATGATGCCGCCGAATGCCGACACGCTGTCGCAGGCAAGCGCGGCTTCATAGGCTTCGATCAGCGTGGCGCCGGTGGCGACGCCGCAGGGATTGGCATGCTTGACGATCACCACGGTCGGCGGGCCGTCGCGGAACTCGCTGACCAGCTCCAGCGCGGCGTCGGCGTCGTTGTAATTATTGTAGCTGAGTTCCTTGCCCTGGATCTGCTTCGCCTGGGCGATACCGTTGGCCGACGGGCCGACGGGCAGGTAGAGGGCAGCCGATTGATGCGGGTTTTCGCCATAGCGCAGCGTCGAACCCAGCGTGCTGGAGACCGAGAGGCTTTCGGGGAACTGCACGCCCTGATCGGCAAAGGCGAACCAGCTTGCGATCATCGCGTCGTAAGCGGCGGTGGCGGCATAGGCCTTGGCCGCGAGCATGCGGCGGAAGTCGTAGCTGGTTGCGCCGCCCTTCTCCTCCATTTCCGCGATCAGCCGGGCATAGTCGGCGGGGTCGGTGACGATGGCCACGCTTTCATGATTCTTCGCGGCGGAACGGACCATGGAGGGGCCGCCAATGTCGATATTCTCGATGATCTCCTCGCGCTCCGCACCCTTGGCGACGGTGGCGGCGAAGGGATAGAGGTTGACGACCACCAGATCGATCGCGCCGATGTCGTGCGCCTGCATGGAGGCGACATGATCGGGATTGTTCCGCACGGCGAGCAGGCCGCCATGGACCTTCGGATGCAGCGTCTTGACGCGGCCGTCCATCATTTCCGGGAAGCCGGTGAGGTCGGAGATGTCCCTGACCTCCAGACCCGCCTCGCGCAGCGCCTTGGCCGTGCCGCCGGTCGACACCAGCTCGACCCCATGCCTGCCCAGCGCCTGACCCAGTTCGATGAGGCGGGACTTGTCCGAAACGGAAAGAAGGGCGCGCTTGATGATGACGTCTGACATGGAGGTGCTTCCTGCTGCTGTTCGGGTGCCGCTCAGGCTTGCCGCAGGCCTCTAGAGCGATTCCGAGTGAAAGGGAACATTCGCCGTCCCGGAAATCGCGGCAATCGCCATGGGGCAAGCCGGCCACCCCATTGCACGGACCGCGAGGCGCTCAGCTCACCTTTTTCAGCAACCACCCCACGGTCGAGCCGCCCGGAAGGGCCTCGCTGGTGACAGCCAGCTGCTTTGTGCCATGGGGACGGCCTTGGGCATCCACCCACAGGCTTTCCTCGATTGCCAGCTTCCCCGCATTGGCGCGGAACTGCCATGTCGCGCCGGTGTCGATGCGCAGCAGGGCGCCCATGCCGTCGGCGGTGGGCGTGGGCTCGACGCCGGGGGCGAGGTGGAATCGAAGCTGGACCGGCAGCTTCACCGGCTTGCGCCGCCGCACCGCAGGCGTCAGCATGTCCTCGCCACGGATTTCCTTGCCGTCCGCGCTCATCAGCAGCAGGCGGCGGTGGACATAGCCCATGCGCCGCACATAGCCGTCATGGCTGAGGTCGAGGCGGCTGCCGCTTTCCGTCTCCTGCCGGTTGATCTCCACCTCTGTCACGCCCTTGCCCAGCGTGCCGTCGGGCAGCAGGGCGGTGGAATTGCTGTCGTCCAGCACCAACGTGCTGTGCGCCGCGGTGGTGCGCAGCCCCTGCGCCAGATCGCGCGGCATCCACGCGCCCTCCAGCGCGGCGCCGCCGCAGTTGACGATCAGCCGTTGCTGCCCGTCGCTGATCTCGACCGCGCCGGTGGAGGCGCAGCCCGCATCGGCCAATTGGGCGACGGGGGGCGGGGCGGCATCGACCTGCACCACGGTGCCCCCGGCGGCGAGCCGCTGATAGCCCCAGCCATTGGCCTGCCGCAGCGGACGGGCGCGCACGCGGCTGGCGCGGATGACGGCGTCGATGGTGGCGGGATCGATGGCGCCCGCACCCTGCCAGTTGCCAAGCCCGCCATCGCCATGGGTGAGGCCGAGCAGGGCCGGCACGGCCTTGGCCAGTGCCTCCTTCAGCAAGGCAGGCGTCTGTTCGCGGCGCACTTCATAGACGGCGGCGACCATGGTCAGCAGCATGATCGCTTCCAGCTGGTCCAGCGGCGAGCGCGAGATGATGCCGCCGTCGCCATGGAGGCCGCTGTCGAGCGCGCGCTTGAGGCCGGCTTCTCCGAACAGCTTGCGCGCCGCGCCGCCCGGCAGCAGCATCGACGCCGCGACGATCCCGCCCCAGGCGACCAGGCGCGGCAGGCCGACCGGCGCCTTGTCCGCGCTGCGGTCCAGATGACGGGCGGTGCGGGCGATGCAGTTCAGCACCAGGGAGCGATAGACGAGGTCGCTCGACGAAAGGATCAGCGGCGCATAGGCCGACCAGAAGAGCAGGCGCCAGCCCGCATTGTCGGCGCGCCATGCGGGTTCGCTGGGCGTGTCGGCATGGGCGGCGAGCCATTTGCGCATCACGCCTTCGGCAATCGGCGCGGCCTGTTCGCGGGTGGCCACGGTGGCAAGGTCGCGCAGCCAGTGGAAGCCGTGCAGATAATCGGCAAAGCCCGCCGTCACGCCCGGATTGGCGAAATCCAGCCTGTCGAGAGGCAGTTTCAGGCCTCGGAACAGGAAATAGCCGGCGCGGATCGCCTGACCCGCATGGGCGTTGCCCGGGATTTCATCGTCGGGCACGGCAAGCAGCTTGAGCGGATATTTGCCCTTCAGGCGGCGGCCGTGGATCGGCGTCTTCCAGCTCAGCAGATAGAAGCGGTTGGCGATGCGCTGCGCCAGCGAAAGCCCCTTGTCATCCGCGATGCGGATGAGCCGCTTGCCCTGTTCGATCCCGTCCTCCGGGCCGGGTCCGGCCTCCTCGGGGGCGGAATGGGGGGAAGGGCGGCGGCGGTCGCTCACCCGCCGCGCAGCGTCCGGATGTTGTCGGCATAGGCGGACGGACCGCCCCGGAAGGTCGCGGTGCCGGCCACCAGAACGTCGGCGCCCGCCCCGATCGCCTGTGGCGCGGTGGCGAAGTCGATGCCGCCGTCCACCTGCAGACGAATGTCGCGGCCGGACTTCTCGATCATCTTCCGGATCGCCTCGATCTTGCGGAGCTGGCTGGCGATGAAGCTCTGTCCGCCGAAGCCGGGATTGACGCTCATCACCAGGATCAGGTCGACATCGTCGATCAGGTAATCCAGCATCTTGGCCGGGGTGCCGGGGTTCAGCACCACGCCCGCCTGCACGCCCAGCGACTTGATGTGCTGGATGGAGCGGTGGATATGCGGTCCGGCCTCCGGATGGACGGTCAATATGTCGGCGCCCGCCTCCGCAAAGGCGTTCAGATACTGGTCCACCGGGGAAATCATCAGGTGGACGTCGAAAGGCTTCTTCGTGTGCGGACGCAGCGCCTTCACCACGCCGGGACCAATGGTGATGTTGGGTACGAAATGGCCGTCCATCACGTCGATATGGATCCAGTCCGCACCCGCTTCGTCGATGGCGCGGACCTCCTCGCCCAGACGGGCGAAATCGGCGGACAGGATGGAGGGTGAGATCAGGATCGGGCTGGTCATTTGACCATCGGCCTTAGCCTTGGCCGCAAGTCAGGGCAACGCCCGATTAACGCTATCCACAGGCTTTTGGCGACAGGCGTCGGCGTGCGGACTCGCCCGGCCTGTCAGGACAGGATGAACAGCGTGGGATCGAGGCCGGTCGACGGCCTGGAACCCCTGGACAGGAACTGCTTGACGCCGTGCAGCGCAACCACCTGATTTCGCTGGATGATGGGCGCGGCGATCAGGCGCATGGCGCATTCGCCGCCGTCCGCCGGGCGGATGTCGACGTCCACCGTGAAGCCGCGCCTGTGGCGTATCGCATAGGCGCGCAGCTGCTCCATCGCGGCACGGCTTTCGGGCGTGTAGAGCGACACGGCGAGCGGGCGGGGGACCGTCATCCCGCGTTCCAGCCCGAAAATGTCATAGACCCCGTCCGTCCAGTTCAGGCTGTCGTCGCTGAGGTCGCAATGCCACAGGCCCAGGCCGCGCTCCGCCAGCGCCCCATCGTCGCGGGCGATCCGGTCGTCCAGCATCACCGGCGCAAGATGGTCGCGCAACGCATAGAGCGGCCAGCTATGGTTCAGGGGAAGGGGCTCGGTCGGGCGCAAGGCAGGTCTTTCTGAATGCCGGATCGCACCATAGGGTTGCTTGGTTAAGGCTTAGTGGATCGTATCAGCCTTGCAACGAAAAAGCCGTCGGTTCCGCCCTGCGCGGCAAGGCTGTCCGGCAGGGTGCGGACCCATCCTTGCGCCGTCGGCACGATGCTGTCGGGCAGCTCGGCGGGCGTCGCGGGCAGCGGACTGAAATCCGGCCGGGCGTCGATGAAGCGGGCGACCTGCTCCTCGCCCTCGGCCCGTTCGAGCGAGCAGGTGGCGTAGATCAGCGTGCCGCCCGGCTTCAGCCATGCCGCAGCGCGAGCCAGCAGTTCGGTCTGGAGTTCGGCCAGCTCCGCGATCTGGCGCGGGCCGATGCGGTGCAGCACGTCGGGATGCCGGCGGTAGATGCCGGTTGCGGTGCAGGGCGCGTCGAGCAGGATGGCGTCGGCCGCCCCATCGGGTTCCCATGCGCGCAGGTCGCCCTGCACGACGGCGGCGGAAAGGCCGGTCCGCGCCAGATTTTCGCCCAATCGTTCAAGGCGCTTCTTCGACTGGTCGACCGCCGTGACGCGCCACCCCGCGGCGGCAAGCTGCATCGTCTTGCCGCCGGGCGCGGCACAGAGGTCGAGGACGTGGCGTCCCTCGCCCACGCCCAACAGGCGCGCGGGGGTGGAGGCGGCCAGATCCTGCACCCACCAGGCGCCTTCGCTGAAGCCGGGCAGGTCGGGGATCGCTGCACCTTCGGGCAGGCGGACATGCCCGGGGGCAAGGCTCCGGCCGTTGAGCGCTTCGGCCCAATGCGCGGTCCGGGCGGGATCGCGAAGGCTGATGTCGACCGGCGGACGCTGGGCATAGGCGTGCGCGGCGGCCTGCGGCATGGCGTCCCCCCATTGCGCGGCCCAGCGGCTGGCGGTCTCCGGCGGCAGGGT
>NZ_JAINEZ010000109.1:0-14374 GCF_019873065.1 Sphingobium sp. PNB | reverse complement strand
GGGAGGAGGGTGGTTTGCCCGGTGGCGGTGGGAGCGGCGGTGTTTTCGGCTTTGGGGGCGGATGGGGAGCAGGCGGCCGGGAGAATTGCAAGGAGAAGGAGGAGGAAGAAGGGCTTCATGGGGGTGAGGTATCACGGCCTGGCGGTTAACAAACAGGGTGCTGAGCGGCTACTCATCCGCTTCCGGCACTTCCCCCGGCGCGGCGTCGGTCCAG
This sequence comes from Sphingobium sp. PNB, assembly GCF_019873065.1. Classification (NCBI taxonomy): domain Bacteria; kingdom Pseudomonadati; phylum Pseudomonadota; class Alphaproteobacteria; order Sphingomonadales; family Sphingobiaceae; genus Sphingobium; species Sphingobium sp. PNB. Next base: position 14,160 of record NZ_JAINEZ010000109.1, on the reverse strand, counting down.
CGGCGGGCGGTGGCGTAATCATGGCCGGCGCGCAGGAAGGCGGCAATCCATTTTTCCCGCTGCTTTAGATCCGGTCGTTCCTGGGCATAGGGGCCGATCCGCTTGCGTCGGGCGAAGCGGTCGGCGGCGGACCAGCTTTCCCTTTGGGTCTGCGCGTGGGCTTCCACCCGGTCGGCTTCCGCTATGCCATCGGCGCGCAGGGTTTCCGCGACCCGGCGGGCGCCATAACCGCGGCGGCTGAGCGCGCCGCTTTTCATCACGGCATAGCCGGCATCGTCGACATAGCGCAATTCGCTCAGCCGATCGACCAGCGCCTGCGGATCGGCGGGGTCTTCGCCGCCCCAGCCGCGTTCCTTGATCTTGCGGCCCAGATAGGCGAGCAATTTGGCCCGGCTGGTGGCGAAGCGCGCCACATAACGCAGCGCAAGTTCGCGCATGGCCTCTTCATCGAGCGGGGCAGGAGGGCGTTTGCCGGTCATGGCAATGCTTCATGCCTGTTGCGCCTTGATTATGCCACAGTCGGGCCGGAATTTTACCGCCCCTTTTGGGGTAAAAGCCCAAGCTGGAATGCAACTATCCGGTGCAAAGCGGCTTGAAAGCTGTTAGCGGCGCGCCGGAATATGACAAACATGACATTGGGTGACACCAATATGACGGGTTCGCAAAGCATGATGGCACCGACGCCAACCACCGACGATCTGCCCCGCCGCTTCTCGGACTTCGAGACGCTGGGCGAAGCGCTGGACTATGCTGCGACCGGGCGGCGCGGCCTGAACTTTCACGACGCGCGGGGGAATCTGGCGCGACCCTATCCCTTTGCGGAGCTGCGCGAGGACGCGGTCGCCTGCGCCCACCGGCTGATCGCCCATGGGGTGAAACCGGAGGATCGCGTGGCCCTGGTGGCGGAGACGGGCCCGGATTTCGCGCAATTGTTCTTCGGCATCGTCTATGCGGGCGCCTGGCCGGTGCCGCTGCCGCTGCCGACCAGCTTCGGCGGCAAGGAAAGCTATATCGACCAGTTGAACGTCCAACTGTCGAGCTGCGACCCGATGCTGTTCCTCTTTCCCAAGGAACTGGAGGAGATGGCGGGGGAATCCGGCCGTCAAAAGGCGGTCGAGAGCATCGCCTTCGAGGATTTCATCGCGCGGGAAGCCGTGCCCTGCGATCTGCTGCAGGCGAAGGGCGAGGAGATCGCCTATCTGCAATATTCGAGCGGTTCGACCCGCTTCCCCCATGGCGTGGCGGTGACGCATCATGCGCTGCTCAGCAATCTGGCGGCGCACAGCCATGGCATGGAACTGGTCGAGAGCGACCGCTGCATAAGCTGGCTGCCCTGGTATCATGACATGGGTCTGGTCGGCTGCTTCCTGTCGGTCGTCGCCAACCAGGTGTCGACCGACTATATGAAGACCGAGGATTTCGCTCGCCGTCCGCTGGCATGGCTGGACCTGATCAGCCGCAACGAGGGCACCTCGATCAGCTATTCCCCGACCTTCGGCTACGACGTTTGCGCGCGCCGCATGTCGAGCCAGACCAAGGCGCAGGATCGTTTCGACCTTTCCCGTTGGAGGCTCGCGGGCAACGGCGCGGACATGATCCGCCCGGACGTGATGCAGAGCTTCGTCGATGCGTTCGGGGACGCGGGGTTCAGCCCCAAGGCGTTCCTGCCGAGCTATGGCCTGGCCGAGGCGACGCTGGCCGTCACCATCATGCCGCCGGGCGAGGGCATCATCGTCGAACTGGTGGAGGAAACCGACCTTTCCGGCGGCGACGCGACCGAAGGCCGGCCGCAGCGCTTCCGCTCGATCGTCAATTGCGGCAAGCCGGCGCGCGACATGGTGGTGGAAATCCGGGACGAGGATGGAGCGAAGCTGAACGAGCGGCAGATCGGCAAGGTGTGGACCACCGGGCCGTCGCTGATGGTCGGTTATTTCCGCGATCCTGAGGCGACCGACGCCTGCATGGTCGACGGCTGGCTGGACACGGGCGACATGGGCTATTTGAGCGACGGCTATCTTTATATCGTGGGCCGCGCCAAGGACATGATCATCATCAACGGCAAGAATCACTGGCCGCAGGACATCGAATGGGCGGTGGAGCAGCTGCCCGGCTTCAAGCAGGGCGACATCGCCGCCTTTGCCATCACCACGCCGGGCGGCGAGGAAGCGCCCGCCGTGCTGGTGCATTGCCGGACCTCCGACAATGATGAGCGTACCCGGCTGCGCGACCAGATCCGCGAACGCGTGCGGGCGATCACCGGCATGAACTGCGTGGTCGAACTGGTGCCGCCGCGCACTTTGCCGCGCACCAGCTCGGGCAAGCTCAGCCGGTCGAAGGCGCGCAACCTCTATCTGACCGGCGAAATCCGGCCCTACGACATCGCCGCCTGACCCTTTGCCGCGAACCGACCGGCCGGGGGCCGCTTTTTTCATCTGCTTTTGACGGCCGTTACGGATTGATAACCGCTTGCTGTTAATCCGGCCGGGTGAGACGCGGGCAAGGGCCATCTTCTGAACAGGCTTCGCGGGAGCGAATATCGCTTCGGGCGATGATGGGTCTTGCCGTCGTGCCGGGCGATGCGGCGGAGCGCGTCCTTGCCGCCCAATTGCGCTCGGCCGATCATGTCGCGCTGCTGAGGCAGGCGATGAACCTCTTCGGCCTGCTGTTCCTGTGGCAGGTCTTCGGCGATCACGGCTCCGTGCCGGGGCTGATGGTCTGGAGCGCCGCGCTGGTCCTTTCCATGGCCGTCGGCGCCATCCTGCGGCGCAGGCGCAATGGCGCGGCGGCAAGCGCGACCGATCTCAGGGTCCATGGCTTCACCGGCCTGCTTCACGGCCTCGTCTGGGCGGCGTGCATGATGACGCTCTCGTCCGGGCACGGCGCCGCGCAGTTGGTGGCGCACTGGACGCTGATCAGTTGCATCATGGTCTGCGGCGCGATCAGCTATGCCGCCACTCCGCTGGCGGCGACCGGCTTCCTGCTGCCCTGCATCGTCGGGCTTGGCGCGCTGTTCGATCCGCGCGACCAGACGCCGCTGCTTGCCCTCGCCACCAGCTATGCGCTGTCGTTGCTGGTCGGCTGCTTCCTTTATGCACGGACCTTCGCCCGGCAGCACAGCGCCAGCGTGCAACTGGAGGAAAAGAGCGAGGTCGTCAGCCTGCTGCTGCGCGAATATGAACATGGCGCGTCCGACTGGCTGTGGCAGACCGATCCCGCGCGGCGGTTGAGCGGCGTGTCGCCGCGCCTTGCCGAAATGCTCGGCCGTACACCGGTCGAGGTGGAAGGCGTGCTGCTGGTGCAACTGCTGGCTGGAAATGCCTGGGAAAGCGGCCTGTTCCCGACCGAGCTGCATGCGTTGGCGGATCATCTGAAGCGGCGGGAAAGCTTCAGCAACATCGTCCTGCCGGTCGAGCTGGAGGGGGATGTGCGCTGGTGGGAACTGTCCGCCTCGCCCCGCTATGACGAGGGCGGCGCCTTTCTCGGCTTCCGGGGCGTCGGCTCCGATATTACCGAACAGAAGGAATCGGCGGAACGGATCGCGCAGCTTGCGCGGTTCGACCCGTTGACCGGCCTGCCCAACCGCACGCATCTGCGCGATGTGCTGGATCAGGCTATGGGCGGCGGCGCGGCGGCGGGCGCAGGGCGCGGCGGCTGCGCCTTCCTGATGATAGACCTGGACCGGTTCAAGGCGGTGAACGATACGCTGGGCCACCAGATCGGTGACAAGCTGTTGACCCAGGTGGCGCGGCGATTGCGGCATATCTGTTCCGGCGCGGAATTTTGCGGGCGCATCGGCGGCGACGAATTTGCCGTCGTCATCCCGCAACTGGGGGACAATCACGGCGTCGACGGGCTCGCGGCCCGGATCATCAACGGCCTTTCAGCCCCTTATCAGGTGGACGAACATACGCTTTACGTCGGTGCATCCGTCGGGTCGGCGGTATCGCCACAGGATGGCCATGAATCGGAAGCGCTGATCCGCAGCGCGGACCTCGCCCTCTATCGCGCAAAGGGCGATGGCGGCGGCGTGCATTGCGCCTATGAACCGCAATTGCATGCGCAGGCGGAGGAGCGCCGCCAACTGGAACTCGCGCTGCGCGACGCGCTGGAGAAGAACCAGCTGCATGTGCTGTTCCAGCCGGTGGTGGAGGCGCAGGCGGGCATTGTCGTCGGGTTCGAGGCGCTGGTGCGCTGGACCCACCCGGACATGGGGCCGATCTCGCCAGCCAAATTCATTCCGGTCGCGGAAGAAGCCCGGTTGATCGGACCGATCGGGGAATGGGTGCTGCGGACCGCCTGCAAGGAAGCGGCATGCTGGCCCGAAGGCGTGCGCATCGCGGTCAATGTCTCGGCCGAGCAGCTCGTCCATCCGAGCTTTGTCGGTGCGGTGGTGTCCGCCCTTGCGCAGAGCGGACTGGAGGCGCGGCGGCTGGAGCTGGAGGTCACCGAAAGCGTGTTCGTCAACGCCGATACCGGGGCGCTCAAGATACTCGATCAGTTGCGGGGGCTGGGCGTTCGGCTGTCGCTCGACGATTTCGGGACGGGCTATTCCTCGCTCGGCTATCTCAGCCGCACACGTTTCGACACGATCAAGATCGACCGCAGCTTCGTCGTGGGCGCGGCGAACAACAGGGCGGAAAGCCTGGCGATCATCCGCGCGGTGGTCACGCTGGCAGACAGTCTTGGCATGGCGACCACGGCGGAGGGCGTCGAAACGGAGGCCGAACTGGCCATGGTCAGGGGCCTGGGCTGCCGCAAGGTGCAGGGCTTCTATTTCGGGCGGCCCATGCCGGCGGCCGACGCGGCGGCGCTCTTCCCCGGACATCAGGTGCGCGCCCGGGCCTAGGCTTCATCGCCGCGATGGAAGGACGCGACCCAGGATGCGCTCCGGGGTCCATCGAACATGGCGCAGTCTTGCCCATCCGTCGCGGCAGCATGTTCTCCCATGCTGCTCTCGACCCGCCCCTTATCCGCCGCTCTCGATCCGCAATTCCATCGCCTCGGAAAGCATCCCCGCGCTTGCTATAATGGCCGGTAGCTTCGATCGCCGCGAGGGCCGCGCGCCATGCTCCGAAAGGCCGGCGATCCCGCGAAAGGAAGACGCCGCGCCGTCGGGCTTTGCGGACCGGGCACAGTTGGAGAACCCCGCCCGGTCCTTATCGTCACGCCTTGGTGCATTCCCCCGCACGCTTGCCGGTGACGTCATGGGTGGTGCGCAGCAAAGGCTGGCCGCCCTCGGTCCTCGTCATGGTGCTGCCCAGCGTCAGCGTATCGGCGGTGAAATTGCCCTCCAGCACGATTTCGGATGTGCCCTTGCCGGATGTGCAGCTCAGCGTAGCGATCAGACGCCCCTTGCGGATCAGCTTGTCCTTGTAGGTGCAGTTCTTGCCCTCATCCCCGGCGAGAGCATTGGCGTCCGGCACGCCGGCGGCATCGACGGCGATGCAGATCTTGTCCTCGCTCACCTGTTTCAGCGCGGCCTGATATTCGGCCGGGGTGACGGTGGGGGTATTATAGCCGGTTGTCTTGCGCGTCAGCGCCCATTCGCCCGCTTTCATGACGATCGGCGCTTCGGTCGTTTCGGGCGCGGGTTCCGGCTTGCTGCCGCAGGCGGCCAAGCCGAGAGCAAGCCCAAGCGGCAAGGCCGCCAGCGCGAATTTCTGCATATCCTCTCCCCTGTTCTCTGTTGGAACCGGTGCAGGCTCGCGCCAAGCCGTGCAAAGCGCAAGAGGAATCTGCTATCGCCTGCAGGCGCTTCGCTCACATCGCCTGCCCTTACTTCTCCGCGCAGGTCGTGCCGATCCACTTGCCGCTGGTCCTGGCCTTCATGCTCATGTTCATGCCATTGGGCGCACCGGTCATCTTCATGTCCATGTGCATCTCATAGCTTTCGGGCGCATAGCTGCCGGACATGACGGCGTTCATCGTGCCGCCCTGCGACTTGCAGCTTATCTCGCCCTTCACGGAACCGCCGCTGGCGTCGAAGCCCTTGTAGGCGCAATCCTTGTTCTCCTGCCCCGAGAACATCTTGCCGCTGGGGTTGGCGGCTTCCTCCGGTGAGACGCAATATTTGATCGAGGTGCGGCTCATCATCTTCTTCATCTGCTCTTTCATCTGGTCGCCGCCGCCGGGCATGTTCGGCATGTCGATGTCCTCCAGCTCATAGCTGCCCTCCCACTGGCCGGGCTTGAGCTGGACCTTCTGCACTTCCTGACGGACCTCCTCGCGGGTTTGCGGCTCGCTCGCCTTCTTTTCGCCGCACGCCGCGAGCAGGGCGGTCGCTCCCGTCAGGCCGATCAGGATGGAGAGTGTCGGACGCATAAGCTTTTCTCCCTGTTTCCACGCCGTTCAGGGCGCGACCATATCAAGGGAGGGGGAGGATGCAATGCGGAATGGGCAAGCCATATGTTCTTTATTTGTTCTAATTCTAATGCTATGCGTGTTAGACAATCGGGTGAGCGTTGATGGACTGGGAAGATAGAGAAGGGCCTACTTCGGCTCTTCGCGCGCGCCAGGGTGACAAGCCGGCGGTCTATCCGCCGCCGTCCGAGGGGGCGTTCGAACCGAAGCCCTGAAAGGGCGGAGGCGCGCGGCTTTGCCGCTTCCCGGCACAAGAGAGCGTGAAGCCGATTGCGTCTCAAGCCAAAGGCCCCATATTCCGCTTATGTCTATCCAGATCCGCACCACGCTGGACGAGCCGGAGACCGGCGAAGGCTTCGTCCCCCACCGCCCCGCGCGCCCGGAAAAGAGCGAGGGTGGCAGGCCGTTCAAACTGGTGTCGGACTATGAGCCGTCGGGCGACCAGCCGACCGCCATAGCCGAACTGGTGGAAACCGCGCTGGCTGGCGAGAAGGACCAGGTGCTGCTGGGCGTCACCGGATCGGGCAAGACCTTCACCATGGCGAAGGTGATCGAGGCGTTGCAGCGGCCCGCTCTGGTGCTGGCGCCCAACAAGATACTGGCCGCGCAGCTTTATGGGGAGTTCAAGAGCTTCTTCCCGGAAAACGCCGTCGAATATTTCGTCAGCTATTACGACTATTACCAGCCCGAAGCCTATGTGCCCCGCTCCGACACTTATATCGAGAAGGAGTCGAGCGTGAACGAGGCGATCGACCGGATGCGCCATTCGGCCACGCGTGCGCTGCTGGAACGCGACGATGTGCTGATCGTGGCATCGGTGTCCTGCCTCTACGGCATCGGCTCGGTCGAAACCTATTCGGCCATGACCTTCGCGATGAAGAAGGGGCAGGTCGAGGACCAGCGGGAGATCATCCGAAAGCTGGTCGCGCTCCAGTACAAGCGCAACGACGCGGCGTTCGCGCGCGGCAATTTCCGGGTGAAGGGCGACAATCTGGAGATTTTCCCGTCGCACTATGAGGACACCGCCTGGCGGGTCAGCTTCTTCGGCAATGAGATAGAGGACATCGTCGAATTCGACCCGCTGACCGGCAAGAAGGTCGCGAGCCTGGAATTTGTGAAGGTCTTTCCCAATTCGCACCACGTGACGCCGGGCCCGACGCTGAAGCAGGCGATGGAGGCGATCCGCTTCGAACTGGCGGAGCGGCTGAAGGAATTGCAGGCCGAGGGCAAGCTGCTGGAGGCGCAGCGGCTGGAGCAGCGGACCAATTTCGACCTAGAGATGATCGCTGCCACCGGCTCCTGCGCGGGGATCGAAAATTATTCGCGTTTCCTGACCGGCCGTCTGCCGGGCGAGCCGCCGCCGACGCTGTTCGAATATCTGCCGGAAAATGCGCTGCTGTTCGTGGACGAAAGCCACCAGACCGTGCCCCAGATCGGGGCGATGGCGCGGGGCGACCATCGGCGGAAGATCACGCTGGCCGAATATGGCTTCCGCCTGCCGAGCTGCATCGACAACCGGCCCTTGCGCTTCAACGAATGGGACGCGATGCGGCCGCAGACGGTCAGCGTCTCCGCAACGCCCGGGTCGTGGGAGATGGAGCAGACCGGCGGCACCTTCTCCGAACAGGTGATCCGCCCGACCGGGCTTATCGACCCGCCTGTCGAGATCAAGCCGGTGGAGGACCAGGTGGACGACCTGATCCATGAGGCGAAGGAGACGGCGAAGAAGGGCTATCGCACGCTGGTCACGACGCTCACCAAGCGCATGGCCGAGGATCTGACCGAGTTCATGCATGAGGCGGGGATCAAGGTCCGCTACATGCACAGCGATGTCGAGACGCTGGAGCGCATAGAACTGATCCGAGACCTGCGGCTGGGGGTCTATGACGTGCTGGTGGGCATCAACCTGCTGCGCGAGGGGCTGGACATCCCCGAATGCGGGCTGGTCGCGATCCTCGACGCGGACAAGGAGGGCTTTTTGCGCTCCGAAACCTCGCTCATCCAGACGATCGGGCGCGCGGCGCGCAATGTCGACGGACGGGTGATCCTCTATGCCGACCGCGTCACCGGGTCGATGGAGCGGGCGCTCAACGAGACGTCGCGCCGCCGCGAGAAGCAGATGGCCTATAATCTGGAACATGGCATCACGCCCACCACGATCAAGCGCAACATCGGCGACATCATCGCCCATGTCGCGTCGAAGGATCAGGTGACGGTGGACACCGGGCTGGAGGACAGGCCGCACCTCGTCGGCCACAATCTGCGCGCCTATATCGAGGATCTGGAAAAGCAGATGCGGGCCGCGGCGGCGGACCTGGAGTTCGAGGAGGCCGGACGCATCCGGGACGAAATACGCAAGCTGGAGGCGGAAGAGCTTGGCCTGCCCGCCGGGCAGCAGGTGGCGGCGCCGCGAGGACGGGCGACCGAGGGCAAGCCGGGAACGCGCAAACTGCGCTACGGGAAGGTGCAGAAGAAGTTCGGACGTTAGGGGGCGGGGGCTGTCCGCTTCTTGTTCGAACCCGCCAAGCTCCTCGAAGGCGCTCGAACAAGACGCGTGGTTCGTCAGAGCCCGGTTCCGCCGTCTGTGGACCATTGCACCGTGGAAACTGGGCTCCCGCCTTCGCAGGAGCACTTTGTGCCTCAAGAATAGCGGAATGGCCGCGATCCACCCGCCTTCCGCAGATCATGGCGTTTGAACGGGGCTTCCATACGCCGCTCCGTCTTCAGAACGCGGCGAAGATCGCTCCCGACCCTTCAGGCCGAAAATCTCACCTGTCCTGGTCCTGATAGGCCATTTGCAAAATCCCCCAATGCCGTCCTCGAACATGGATGGAGGCGATGACCTGCTTCAGCAATATGACCTCGCCCACGGCGTTCAGCCGCCGATAGGCCTTGATGCAGAAGGGTTGGGTGATCCTGCACTGCTCGCGCGTGTCGGGGAAATCGAAGATCAGGCCCTGGCGCGAATATTCGAAATTCCAGTTGTCGTCGCCAGGCCGCTGCGGATGCGACCGTTCCGGCATCGCGACCGCGCCGAAGCTGTTGCGGTCGGTGAAGGTCATGCCGAACAGCCCCGGAAAGACGCGCGCCCTTTCCTGCTGCACCCGCGCAGCGGGGATCAGCACCGGCTGGACCGGATGGCTATATTGCGCCGGCTGCGTGTCGGGGATCGGCATGTAGGATTCGCTGAACAATTCGCTTTCCGTCAGCCGGCCCTCGACAACGGCCAGTTCCAGCGCGTCGCTTACCGCCTGCGCGGCATCCAGGCAGAAATCGATATAGGGCGTATCGGGTATCTCGACACCGCTTTCCGCCACCAGTTGCAGCAGTCGGTTGGTGTCGTCGCTGGCAGTGGAGATGCGGCCGGACAGTCTTTGCAGGCCCCCTGCATTGTCGGTGGAGGTGCTCGCCAGCGCCGCCAGCCCGCCGCGAATCTCGCCCGCCGATCCGACGATGGAGGCGATGCGTTCGGCCACCCCCTCGCTGTTGCTGGACAGGTCTTCCATCAGCGCGCCGAGCCGTTCGACCAGCAGTTCGATATTCTTGGTGTCGTTAAGCGCCGTGCGCGCGGTTTCCGCGCCGTGGACGATGCCCTCCAGCATCTTGCCCGCCTCGCCGGTCAGCGCTCCGATGGACTGATCGATGGTCTGGGTAGCGGTCGCGGTTTCCTGCGCCAGCTTCTTGACCTCTGCGGCCACCACGGCGAAGCCGCGCCCGGCATCGCCTGCGCGCGCCGCCTCTATGGTCGCGTTGAGCGCCAGCAAATTGGTCTGGCTGGCGATGCCGCTGATCACGCTGGTGACATGGGCGACGGTCTTCAGCGCCTCGCGAAAGCCGTCAAGCTGTGCGTGGACGCTGCTCACCCGCTCGATCAGGTCGACGAAATTGCTGTTGGCGTCCGACAATTGGCGCCCGGAATCCTGGATGATGCTCCGCGCGGCCACAGCCTTTTCGCGCGCATCCTGTCCCGCCAGCGACACGCTTTCGCCATCCCGGGAAAGCTGCGCCGCCGCGCCGCTGATCGCCTCGATCGTGCGGGCCTGATTGGTGACGCGATCCGCCAGCTCGCTGATGTCCGCCTGCAGGTCGAGCGTGCGGATGCCCAGGTCGCCGGACAGCTTGGCCACCTTCATCACCGCCTGTTCGACGTTCCGGGTTCTTGCCTGGTTTTCCACGCCGTCCGGGCTATCGGACGTTGGTAAAATATCCGTTATCGATGCGGTGGGCCGTTATAGCGCGCCAGTCAGCGCCAGCACGACGCCGGTGGCCACCAGCACCAGCCCCATGACCTCGCTCTGCTTCATCCGTTCGCCCAGGTAGAAATGACCGAAGCCCAGGGTGAAGGCGACCTCCACCTGCCCGACGATCCGCACCAGCGCGACCGGCGCAGTCGCAAAGCCGGTGAACCAGCATGCCGAACCGAGGGCGGACAACAGCCCGACCTGCCCCGAAATGCGCCAGCCGTGCAGCACCTTGCGCATTTCGCCGGGCTCGCGCAGCAGCAGGAAACCGCCCTGCATCACCGTCTGCATGGCGACCGTCACGACCAGCACGATCAGCGCGGCCAGGACCGGGTCCGCGTTCGCGCCACCGGCGTCCACCTCCTGCGTTCCCCGCCGGATGGCGATGGCGGTCAGCGCAAAGAAGAAGCCCGAGGCGATGCCGCACAGCGCGGCCGGTTGCCCCAGCGCGCGGAGGAAGCCGGGCTTTTTGCCGCCGACCGACAGCAGCATGATGCCCGCCACGCCGCAGCCGATCCCTGCCCAGGCCAAGGGAGGCAGACGCTCCCCCATCAGCAGGAAGGAGAGGATGGCCCCCTGCACCGCCTCCGTCTTGGAATAAGCCGTGCCGACGACGAAATTGCGATGGGCGAAGGCCATGATCAGCAAATTGGTCGCGACGATCTGCGCCAGTCCGCCCCCCAGGCAGAACAGCAGGAACGATGGATCGGGCGAGGGGAGCGGGCCGGGATAGATCAGCCGATAGCCCGCCAGCAGCATCAGCGCGAAGGGCAGGCCGTAGAGATAGCGCACCAGACCCGCCGCGTTGACGGACAGTTCCTTGCTGACCCGGCGCTGCACCGCCGTCCGCCAGGCCTGCGTCGCTCCCGCCAGCAGCGTCGCCGGAAGCCAGATGGGAAACGCCATCCTAGTCCTTCCCGGGATGGTGGAGGGGAAATGCGCGATCGTGGTGCAGGATATGCCGCGCCACATCGTCGAAATCCCGGATTATGTCATGAGCCTTGATCCAGAGCACCCTAACCCCCTGAGAACGCGCCCATGCGTCACGCTGGGCATCCTGCGCCATCTGCTCGGCATGGTCATGAAAGCCGCTGTCCAGCTCCACTGCCAACCGGACAGAGGCGCAGTGGAATCCAGCACAAAAGCCCGACCGGATGCTGTTCACAGCGCGATTTCGGGTGCGCCAAAGCGCGCCGCAATTCCCGCGCCTGCGACGATCCTTCCATTCGGCTGCCTTGCGCCGATTCCCCGCCGCCATTTGCTTCGCAAACGGTCCCCCTCCCCATCTTCCGACGGGGAGGATCGGGCGAGCCTCACACCCCTTCGAGAAGGCCTTCCTTCTTGATCTTCTCCTGCCACACCAGCGGGGCGAGACGGTGGACATTCTGGCCTTCGCTGTCGACGGCTACGGTGACGGGCATGTCCTGCACCTCGAACTCGTAGATCGCTTCCATGCCCAGGTCTTCGAAGCCGACCACCTTGGCCGCCTTGATCGCCCGCGCCACCAGATAGGCCGCGCCGCCGACCGCCATCAGATAGGCGCTCTTATGCTTGGCGATGCTGTCGGTCGCCGCCGGGCCGCGCTCGGCCTTGCCGACGCAGGCCGCGAGGCCCTGTTCCAGCATCATGTCCATGAACTTGTCCATGCGGGTCGCCGTGGTCGGACCGGCCGGGCCCACCACCTCGTCGCGCACCGGATCGACCGGGCCGACATAATAGATGACGCGACCCTTGAAATCGACCGGCAGTTCCTCGCCGCGGCTCAGCATGTCCTGGATGCGCTTGTGCGCCGCGTCGCGCCCGGTCAGCATCTTGCCGTTGAGCAGCAGGCGGTCGCCATGCTTCCAGCTCTGCACCACTTCCGGCGTCAGCGTGTCGAGGTCGACGCGGATCGCCTCCTTGCTCGGCTTCCAGTCGACCTGCGGCCATTCCGAAATCTTCGGCGCCTCCAGATAGGCAGGACCCGAGCCGTCGAGCGTGAAATGCGCATGGCGGGTCGCCGCGCAATTGGGGATCATCGCCACCGGCTTGCCCGCCGCATGGCAGGGATAGTCGTAGATCTTGACGTCCAGCACGGTGGCGAGGCCACCCAGCCCCTGCGCGCCGATGCCGAGCGCGTTGACCTTGTCGAAAATCTCGATGCGCAGCTTCTCGATCTCGTTCTGCGGTCCGCGCGCCTTCAATTCGCCCATGTCGATGGGCTCCATCAGCGATTCCTTGGCCAGCGCCACGGCCTTTTCCGCCGTGCCGCCGATGCCGATGCCCAGCATGCCGGGCGGGCACCAGCCCGCGCCCATCTGCGGCACCATCTCCAGTACCCAGTCGACGATCGAATCGCTGGGGTTCATCATCTTGAACTTGGTCTTGTTCTCCGACCCGCCGCCCTTGGCCGCGACGTCGACGATGACCTTGTCGCCCGGCACCATCTCGACATTCAGCACGCAGGGCGTGTTGTCCTTCGTATTGACGCGCGAAAAGGCGGGGTCCTTCAGGATCGAGGCGCGCAGGCGGTTCTCCGGGTTCAGATAGGCGCGGCGCACGCCTTCATCCACGACCTCCTGCATGGAGCGGCTGTTATCGTCCAGCCGGCAGTCCATGCCCCATTTGATGAAGACGTTGACGATGCCGGTGTCCTGGCAGATCGGGCGATGCCCCTCTGCGCACATGCGGCTGTTGGTCAGGATCTGGGCGATGGCGTCCTTCGCCGCAGGATTGGCCTCCGCTTCATAGGCTTTGCCCAGTGCGCGGATATAATCCATCGGATGATAATAGCTGATGAACTGGAGCGCGTCGGCCACGCTCTCGATCAGATCGGCGGTCTTGATGACGGTCATCTACCCTGGTCCCTAATCTAAGGCCCGCCCCGCACGGCGGGTCCATGCAGGGGAGCGGCTAGTAGGGAATCGCGCGTGAGTCCAGTAGCGGCAGGGAGCCGGCCGCCTGTCCCGGGCGTTTCCCGCCCATGCCCCGCGCGCTCAAGACCTATCGCACCGCCATCGGCTTTCACGACGCCTATGTCGCCGCGCCCAGCCAGAAGGCGGCGCTGGAGGCCTGGGGCGTCGACGCCAATCTCTTCGCCCGCGGCGTGGCGGAGGTCGTGACCGATCCGGCCCTCATGGCCGAGCCGCTCGCCCATCCAGGCCAGGTCATCAGGCGCCCGCGCGGTTCCATGGCGGAACATCTCGCCGCGCTGCCCGAGGAGAAGCCCGCAAGCCCCAGAAAGGCGAAGGCGCGCGGCGCGGCCAGGCCCAGGCCCCGCCCCGACCGCGCACCGCTGGAGGCGGCGGAGGAGGCATTGGCGGCTCTCGACCGTCAGCAGGAAGCGGAGCGCCGTCAACTGGCCCGCCGCGAAGCCGCCCTTCGGCGCGCGCGTCAGGACCTGGAAAAACGGCATCAAGCCGAAAGGCACCCGCTGGAGAAAACCCGCGACGCAGCGGCAAAACGCTATGAAGGGGCGCACAGGACATGGGAAGGCTAGGGGTTGTGGGGATTTAGGATTCCCATTTGTTGGGAGATGTGATTCACGCTCTGGATGGACCGTTTCGTACTGACCGACGCC
>NZ_JAINEZ010000108.1:0-14468 GCF_019873065.1 Sphingobium sp. PNB | reverse complement strand
AGGAAAGTGGCGCGAGTGACGGGGCTCGAACCCGCGACCTCCGGCGTGACAGGCCGGCGCTCTAACCAACTGAGCTACACCCGCGCAGGGCGGCATCTTGGATGACCTCAATGGCCACCAGACGATGCTGATCTGGAAAACCTTCCACTTCCCCCTTGAGGAAAGTGGCGCGAGTGACGGGGCTCGAACCCGCGACCTCCGGCGTGACAGGCCGGCGCTCTAACCAACTGAGCTACACCCGCGCAGGGCGGCATCTTGGATGACCTCAATGGCCACCAGACGATGCTGATCTGGAAAACCTTCCACTTCCCCCTTGAGGAAAGTGGCGCGAGTGACGGGGCTCGAACCCGCGACCTCCGGCGTGACAGGCCGGCGCTCTAACCAACTGAGCTACACCCGCGTTCGGTGTGGGCGGGCATCTATGCGGCCCCGTTCCCCCTGTCAACTGCCTGCAACATCAGTTTCACGGCTTTCGTCATTTTCTTTGCGCGGGTCGACCGTCAGCGTGCCGCGCTCGAACAGGAAACCGGCGATGTCCGGTGTTCCGGCCGCCGACACGACTGTCTGGATGATGATCAGCAACGGCACGCCCAGCAAGGCGCCCGGGGTTCCCCACACCCACCCCCAGAAGGTCAGCGACACCAGAATCAGCAGGGGGTTCATGGTGAGCCGCCGTCCCAATATCGTCGGCGTGATGACATTGGCCTCCACCAGATGGAATCCGACCTGCAAGGCCGCGGGCAGCAGCGCCTTCCACACATCGTCGAACACCATGAGCCCGCCGAGCGCCAGCAAGGCGGCCGCCAGCATCGGCCCGAAATAGGGAACGAAATTCAGCAGCGCGACAATTCCGCCCCACATCAGCGGCGAAGGCATGCCGATCAGCCACAACGCCAACGCCACCGCCAGGCCAAGGCACAGGTTGATCGTCGCGATGGTGAGGACATAGGCGGATGTCGCGTCGACCACATTCTGGATCACCCGCGCCACCGCCATTGCGCCATCGAAACTGCCCCGGCTGTTGATCGTCCGCCGCCGCAGTCGCGTCCAGCCGGCAAGGAAGAAATAGATGATGAGCAACGCGAACACCATCTGGATGATCGCCGCTGGGGCGGAGGTAGCCGCGAACTGCAGGAGCGATCGGGGCGCATCCACCGCCGCCGTCTGCGCCGCCGCCACCGGCCCGGTCGCCAGCATCTGCACCGTTTCGTCGACGAAGCGCTGAAGCTGCGAATAGAAATCGATCAACGGAGCGAGATTATTCTGTATCTGGGGAAGGCGCTCGGGCAACAGCCGGAACCAGTCGGCCGCCGGGACGACGATCAGCACGAGGGCGGTATTCGCCACCAGCAGGAAGGCGATCACCGCCATCAGCGCCGCCAGTGCGGAGGGGACGCGCCGCCGCTCCATCCATTCCAGGAACGGAACCAGCGCAATGGCGATCACCAGCGCGGCGGTCAGCGGCAGGAAGAACTCCGCCCCCTCCCTCAAGGCGAAGGGCAGCGCCAGGACCAGCCCGATTCCTGTCGTCAGCGCGATCGACGCCAGCAAGCGGTCCCGCCGCCGGTTGATCTCCTGCTGTTCCTGGGGTGTCACGCCTGAAATGTCCTTGCCCGCCGCCCTTTTTCTGCACCGGCGGCACCGGTCCGTCAATTTAGGCCCGACGATTTACATCAGCGAAACAGGCCGATAGCAAGGGAAACAAGACCTTAACCAAATCTTCGGCACCTGCTGCCACATTCGGCCGGGAAACAGCTTGGGGGACTGGGATGAAATTGGGGGCTTGGCTCGTCGCTCTCGCCTGCACGGCGACGCCGCAGCTTGCGTCGGCACGGCAGGAGATCCGTTTGGAGCGGCAGATGTTCGTGGAGCGGGTCAGCACCGACGTCAACGGCCGCGCCCGCCGCGTGCTGGAAAGCGCCGACCGTGCAGGATCGGGCGACCAGCTTATCTTCGTCGTCAACTGGCGCAATGAGGGCAACCGTTCGGTGCGCGGCCTGGCCGTCACCAATGCCGTGCCGCGCGGTACGCAACTCGACCTCAGCGATCCGGCCATGCAGGTTTCGGTGGATGGGGGTGCTCATTGGGGGCGCCTTGCCGACCTCTGGCTGCCAACGCCGCTGGGCGGAACCCGTCGGGCCGTGCCTGCCGACATTACCCATGTCCGCTGGACCGTGCTGGACGAGATTTCACCGGGGGAGAGCGGCCGGCTAAGCTATCGGGCTACTGTTCGTTAACGGTACGGCGATCCGGGTGTAATTGGCCAATAGGCGCCCTTACCGCCCCGCTCCCAATACGCCCGCCACCCAATTCATTTCCCGATCCTGATCTCGAACAGCCTGGCCCAGTTCTTGCCTGTCACGAACAGCCGGTCGGTCTTCGCGTCATAGGCGATGCCGTTCGCCACCGCCTCGCTGTCCTTCGCGCCGCTCGCCTTCAGGAGCGGCGCGATGTCGAGCCAGTCGATTACCGCGCCCGTGCGCGGATCGATCCGGACGATATGGGTGTCGTACCAGATATTGGCCCAGATCTCGCCCTTCACATATTCCAGTTCATTGAGCCGCTCCACCGGGCGGCCGTTCCATGTCACCGTGATCCGGCGCTCTTCGGTCAGCCCTTCGGGGTCCAGGAACCGCAATTGCGCAGTGCCGTCACTCATGATGAGGCTGCGCCCATCCTGCGTCAGCCCCCAGCCTTCCCCTTCATAACGGAACTGGGAAACCGGCGAAAAATCATCGAGCTTCCAGACAAAACCCTGCCGATGCCGCCAGGTCAGGCTGATCAGCCGATCCTTCCAGTTGACGATGCCTTCCCCGAAATAAGGGCGAGGAACGATCCGGCGGTTCAGCACCTTGCCGCTTTTGGGATCGACCTTCCGAATCTCCGACTCGCCTTCCAGACCCGTGCTCTCGTACAGGGCGCCGTCATGGTAGAAGAGCCCCTCGGTAAAGGCGCCGGGATCGTGCGGATAGCTTCGGACGAGCGTCCAGCGCGTTTCCGCCTGAGCGGGAACGATGAGCAGCCACGCGCCCAGCAGCGCGAAAAGCGCGCGCTTCATCCGGCGGCCTGGTCCGCCACGGCGCCGGCTAGCCAGCCGGGCAGGAACGCGGGATCGACATCCTCCACCCGCCGCAATTCGATGGAGAGGCCAAGATCGGCCAGCGCGGCCTTCTGCCGTTTCTCGTCAGCCTGCGCCAGCGGCACCGCGACCAGGCGCCGGTTCACCTTGTTGCGATAATGCATGCGGGCGGTATTTTCCTGCCCGACATAGCATCCCTTGTCATAATCGACCCCGCCCAGTTCGCCGGCATTGGTTTCCAGCCATAGGATCTGGTCCTGTCCCAGTTCGCCCACCCCCTCGAATATGCCGAGCGACAGCCGGTGCGCCCGAAATGCCGCCGAAGCATCGCCCTCATCCGGCGGCGCGATCCAGCGATGGCCGAGTTGCGACAGACGTGGGTCGAAAGGCTTGCCGGACGCCTCCAGCGCCCAATGCGCCGCCAGTTCATCGGCCCGAGCAATGGCGACCTTGCGCCGCAGCCGGTAAATCGTCAGACGCTTCGCCAAGGCTTCCGCCTGACTCGCCTCGCAATCGATCAGCACATCCTCGCCATCCGCCCACAGGATGAAGTCGAACAGCGCCTTGCCCTGTGGCGTCAGCAGCGCGGTCCAGCGCGGTTCGCCTTCCTTCAGCCCCAGCACATCGCGGGTGAGCAGGCCCTGAAGGAAGCTTTTCGCCTCCTCGCCGGAAATTCTGAGGAGAGCGCGGTTGGTAAGGGTGGTGCCGGTCATCGGCTTTAGGTAGGACAATCGCCCATCATATCCAAGCCCACCCCCAAGCTGGCGAGACCGACATGACTTTCGACCTTCTCCTCAAGAACGGCACCGTGCACACCCCCGGCGGGGCGGAAAGCGTGGATGTGGGCGTGCGCGGCGGCAGGATCGTCGCCATCGGCACGGCGCTGGGCGACGCAGCAGAGGTGATCGACTGCACCGGTCTGGACGTGCTGCCCGGCTGCATCGACAGCCAGGTTCATTTTCGCGAACCGGGGCTGGAGCATAAGGAAGACCTGGAATCGGGCAGCCGCGCCGCGGTGCTGGGCGGCGTCACCGCCGTGTTCGAAATGCCGAACACCAACCCCAATACCGACACCGCCGATCGCGTGCACGACAAGCTGAAGCGCGCCCATCACCGCATGTGGTGCGACCATGCCTTCTATGTCGGCGCCACCGCCGACAATGCCGAGCGGTTGAAGGAGCTGGAGCGGATTCCCGGCACGTCGGGGGTCAAGATCTTCATGGGCGCCTCGACCGGCAGCCTGCTGGTCGACGATGACGACGCCCTGTCGCGCGTGCTGGCCAGCGGCACCCGCCGCGTCGCCATCCATGCCGAGGATGAGGCGCGGATGAACGCCCGCAAGGATCATCGCGTGGAGGGCGACCCGTCCTCCCACCCCGTCTGGCGCGACGATGAAAGCGCGATGATCGCGACGAAGCGGATCATCGACCTTGCCCGCAAGGCCCGCCGCCGCATCCATATCCTGCATGTGACGACGCCCGCCGAACTGGAATATATCGCCCGTCACAAAGACATAGCGACCTGCGAGGTGACGCCCCAGCATCTGACCCTGGCGGCGGAGGACACCTATCCCCGCCTTGGCACCTATGCGCAGATGAACCCGCCGATCCGGTCCGGCGCGCATCGCGACGGTCTGTGGCACTGGCTGAACCAGGGCGTGCCCGACGTGCTGGGCAGCGACCATGCCCCCCACACGATCGAGGAGAAGGCGAAACCCTATCCCGGCTCGCCCAGCGGCATGCCGGGCGTCCAGACGCTGGTCCCGCTGCTGCTCAACCATGTGGCGGAGGGACGGCTGTCGCTGCGCCGCTTCATCGAACTGACCTCCTCCGGACCCCAGCGCGTCTTCGGCCTGGTGGGCAAGGGCCGCATCGCCCTAGGCTATGATGCCGACTTCACCGTGGTGGACCTGAAGAAGCGCTGGACCATCGGCAGCGACTGGCTGGCTTCGCGCTGCGGCTGGTCGCCCTTCGAGGGCATGGAACTGACCGGCAAGGCCATCGGCACCATCATCCGCGGGCATCGCGTGATGTGGGAGGACGCACTGGCCAACCAGGCGGTGGGCGAGCCTGTCCGGTTCGAGGCGACCGAGTTCGCCTAAACCGTAGCCAGGCGATTGCGGCGGGCAGCGGTCAGGCCGTCCGCCGCGAACAGGATGAGGCTGAGCCAGATCAGCGCAAAGCTCGCCATCTGGCCCGCCGTCAGCTTTTCCCCGAACAGCAATATGCCGCACAGGAACTGCAGGGAAGGCGCCAGATATTGCAGCAGGCCGAGCGTCGCCATGGGCAGCCGGTGGGCGGCGGTCGCGAACAGCAGCAGCGGCGCCGTCGTTACCGCGCCGGCGGCGATCAGCAGGATGGTGGTCGGCATGTCCTGCCCGAAGCCGACGCCGCCATGCCCCGACAGCCAGAACAGATAGGCCATGGCCGGCGGCATCAACAGCAATGTCTCGACACCCAGCCCCACCATCGGCGCCACCGGCGTCAATTTCCGGATCAGCGCGTAAAAGGCGAAGGTCAGCGCCAGCGCCACACTGATCCAAAGCGTCGTGAGGGCGGTCGCCGCCATGATGGCGACCCCGACCGCGGCTATTCCCACCGCCGCCAACTGCCCTCGCCGCAGTCTTTCGTGGAGCAGCAGCACGCCCAGCCCGACGGTGACCAGCGGATTGAGGAAATAGCCCAGGCTGGCGGCAAGCACATGCCCGGCGTTCACCGCCCAGACATAGGTCAGCCAGTTCATGCCGATCAGGACGGCCGATGCGGCGAGGGCCGAAAGAAGCCGCCGGTCGCGCAATATCGTAACCAACTCGACAAGGTTGCGCCGCATCAGCAATAGCGCCAGGATCAACAGCAGCGACCAGAGCACGCGCTGGCTGACGATCTCCACCGCATTCACATGATGCAGCAGCTTGAAATAGATCGGCAGCAGCCCCCAGGCGCAGTAGGCGGCCACCGCCGCGATGAGGCCGTGGCGGGCCGCCTGTTCCGATGGCGGGGAGGATTTCAGAGGATGCCTCCGCCCAGGAACAGCCGCAGCGCACCGAAGGCCGCCACGACCAGACAGAAATTGCGCCCGCCATTCCTGGTCGAGAACATGCCGACAAAGGCGCCCAGCAGCGCGACCGGCACCAGCAGCCAGTTGAGCGCTCCCAGCAGCGGAAAGACCGCCGGGATCATCAGGATCAGGGTGACGAGGCCGATCAGAGCTGACAGGATATTGAGCATGGTTGCACAAATGGCGTGTCGACAGGGCCAGGGCAAGGCGGACGGCCGGGCCAGTTGGCAGAGACTGGCCCGCCCCAGGATTGAATTTTCGGATTCACCAATACCCCTAACGGAAAATTAACCTTTGCTCTTCATCCCCTGTTTACGAAGGAGTGAAGCCATGGCGCCTGTTCGATCTTTCTATGTTCTGGCGATGCTTGTCGCCCTGCCGCTGGCGGGTTGCGGCAAGAAGGAGGATGATCTGAACGCGCTCGACGCCCAGCTCACCAATAATGCGGTGGACGCGCTCGCCAACCAGATCGTGGTCGATCCGCGGCTCGCCGGCCAGCCGCAGCGTACCGCCAAACTCCCTGCGCTGAAGGGCGAGGCTGCCGCTGCGCTGGCGGCATCCGTCAAGCTCGCCGGCGGCACGCTGCTCGCCACGCCTGCGCCGGCCGAAGGGGAGGCCAAGGAATCCGAATCGTCGCTCGCCGCCGTCGCCAGCGAGCAGAAGAAGCCGGGCGGCAACGCCTTCTGCCGCGAGCGGCTCATCCATGGTGCGCAATGGGCCAGCCGTCTGCCGGAACCGTTCACCGTCTATCCGGGCGCGCAGCTGACGGAAGCGGCGGGCGCGGAAAAGGACGGATGCACGCTGCGCGCGGCGACATTCGTGACCCCTGTTCCATGGCAGAGCGTGATGGACTTCTACTATACCCAGGCGCGCCGCGCGGGTTTCGATGCCGAACACAAGGTTATGGGCGGCGACCATGTACTGGGCGGCTCGCGCAAGGATGACGGCAGCGCCTTCCTGCTCCTGTTCACGCAAGCGGCCGACGGCAAGACGAGCGTGGACGTGCTGGCGGACAACGGCCGATAAGGGGGCCGGCAGCCCGGAGAAGGCCGCATTCCGCCATCCCTCACCACCACCAACAGCCTAATCCGCGAACAGCAGGACAGGCGTTTCCAGCAACTTCCGCACCGCCTGGACGAAGCTCGCCGCGTCCCAACCGTCGACCACCCGATGGTCGCAACTGATCGACAGGTTCATGAGCTTGGCGGGCACCACTTCACGGCCCCGGAAGACCGGCCGCTCGATAATGCGATTCGGCCCGATGATCGCCACTTCCGGCCGGTTGATGACCGGCGTCGTCGCCACCCCGCCCAGCGGCCCCAGCGAGGTGAGGGTCAGCGTCGAGCCGGACAGTTCCTCCGACTTCGCCTTGCCCGTGCGGGCCGCGTCGGCCAGCCTTTTTATCTCCGCCGCGAGCTGCCAGACATTGCGGTCCTGCGCATCGCGGATCACCGGTACCATCAGCCCAGCGTCGGTCTGGGTCGCAATCCCCATATGCACGGCGCCATAGCGCGTCACCACGCCCGCCTCATCGTCATAGCGCGCGTTCAGCATGGGAAATTCGGGCAGGGCGCGGCAGATCGCCACGATCAGCAGCGGCAGCAGGGTGAGCTTCGGCTTGTCGCCGCGATGGGCATTCAGTTGCTCGCGGGTTTCCTCCAGCGCGGTGACGTCGATCTCCTCGACATAGGAGAAATGCGGGATGGCGCGTTTGGAGGCGGCCATGTTCTCCGCGATGCGGCGGCGCAGGCCGATGACCTTGACCTCCTCGTCGGCGCGCCTTTCTGAGCGCCCGGCCGGCCGATAGCCCTGCCCCGATCCGTAAAGGAGAAAGGCGTCGAGATCGGAATGGCGGATATGATCGCCGCTCGGCTTCACCTGGGAAAGGTCGATGCCCAGTTCCCTGGCGCGGGCCCGAACGGCGGGCGAAGCCAGCACATCGGCCTTCGCAGCCGTCCTCCCCTGCTGGGAGAGGTTAGCGGAGGGCATGGGCGCGGCCGGCCTTTCCTCAGCAACGGCTGGGGCAGGATCGCCCCGCTCGCCGCCCTCCCCCGCCGCTTCAGGCAGGGGCTCCGTGATCGCGGGCGGCGGAGCTGCCTCGACATTGGGAGCAGACGCTTCGCCCTCTCTTTCCGTCTCGATCTCCACCAGCATGGAACCGATGGCGATCTGCTGTCCCGGCTCCCCGGCCAGCCGGACCACCGTGCCGGCAACCGGCGATTCCATTTCCACCGTCGCCTTGTCGGTCATCATGTCGGCGATCGGCTGGTCTTCCTCGACCCGGTCGCCGACCTTCACATGCCAGCCGACGATCTCCGCTTCCGCAATGCCTTCACCGATGTCCGGCAACCTGAACGTAAAAAGCGCCATGACAGCCCCTCAATCCTTCAAAATCTTGTTGATGGCCTCGCGAATTCGCACCGGGCCGGGGAAATAGGCCCATTCCAAACTGTGCGGATAAGGCGTGTCGAAACCGGTGACGCGCTCGATCGGCGCTTCGAGATGGTAGAAGCACCGCTCCTGCACCTGCGCCATCAATTCCGCGCCAAAGCCGCTTGTCCGCGTGGCTTCATGCACGATCAGGCAACGCCCGGTTTTCCGCACCGACCGCTCGATCGCCTGGATGTCCAGCGGCACCAGCGTGCGCAGATCGAGGATTTCCGCATCCACGCCCATTTCGGCAACCATATTCTCGACCACATGAACCATCGTGCCATAGCAGATTATGGTCAGCGCCTCGCCCGCCCGCGACACCCGCGCCTCGCCCAGGCTTATGCGATAATAGCCCGTCGGCACCTGCGCCTGCGCATGTCCCGCCCAGCTCTTGGCCGGCGCGTCGTAATGCCCGTTGAACGGCCCGTTGTAGATGCGCTTGGGTTCGAAGAAGATCGTGGGATCGTTATCCTCTATGGCCGCGATCAACAGGCCCTTGGCGTCATAGGGCGTCGACGGGATCACCGTCTTCACGCCCGACACATGGGTGAAGATGCCTTCGGGCGACTGGCTGTGCGTCTGCCCGCCGAATATGCCGCCGCCAAAGGGCGAGCGCACCGTCATGGGCGAGATGAACTCCCCCGCCGAGCGGTAGCGGAGCCGCGCCGCTTCCGACACAAGCTGGTCCAGCGCGGGATAGATATAGTCGGCAAACTGGATCTCCGGCACTGGCCTCAGGCCATAGGCGCCCATGCCCACCGCGACGCCGATAATGCCGCATTCGGTGATCGGCGTATCGAACACGCGATTCTTGCCATATTTCTGCTGCAAGCCCGCCGTTGCGCGGAAGACGCCGCCGAAATAGCCGACATCCTCGCCCATCACGACCACGTCGGGGTCGCGCTCCATCATCACGTCCAGAGCGCTGTTGATCGCCTGGATCATGTTCATCTGCACCGTATCGCCGTGGGTTTCCGTAACCGCTTCGCTCATCATGTCGCTCACAGGCCGGCCGCCTTCCATTCGTCGAGCATCTGCTGCTGCTGCTCGCGCAGGTGCCAGGGCATTTCCTCGAACACATCCTCGAACATCGATTCCATCGGGTGGTGCAGGCCGTGGCCGAGGATGCCGTTCTTCTCCGCCTCCCGCGCCGCGTCGCGGACCGTTTCGGCCAGTTCCCTGTCCATCGCCGCATGCCGCTCCTCGTCCCAGATGCCGAGCGCGATGCAATGTTTCCGCAGCCGTGCGATGGGGTCGCCCAGCGGCCAATGGCTCGCCTCATCGGCGGAACGATAGGCGCTGGGATCGTCCGACGTGCTGTGCCCCTCGACCCGATAGGTGAAATGTTCGATCAGGGTCGGGCCCGCATTGGCCCGTGCCCTGTCGGCGGCCCAGCGCGTCGCGGCATAGACCGCCAGCGCATCGTTGCCGTCGACCCTGAGGCCGGCAATGCCATAGCCGATGGCCCGCGCCGCGAAGGTCGTCGCTTCGGCGCCCGCAAAGCCCGAAAAGCTGCTGATCGCCCACTGGTTGTTCACGACATTCATGATCACAGGCGCGCGATAGACGCTGGCAAAGGTGCAGGCGGAATGGAAGTCGCCCTCCGCCGTGGACCCTTCCCCGCACCAGGTCGCCGCGATCCGCGTATCGCCCCGCGCCGCGCTGGCCATGGCCCAGCCAACCGCCTGCGGATATTGGGTCGTGAGGTTGCCGGAAATGGAGAAGAACCCCGCCTCCCGCGCCGAATACATGATGGGAAGCTGGCGCCCCTTCAGCCTGTCGCCCTTGTTCGAATAGATCTGGTTCATCATGTCGACGATGGGCCAGCCACGGGCGATCAATATGCCCTGCTGGCGATAGCTGGGGAAGCACATGTCGTCGCTGGCCAGTGCAGCCGCGGCGCCGATCGACACGGCTTCCTCACCCGTCGACTTCATGTAGAAGCTGGTCTTGCCCTGCCGCTGCGCGCGGAACATGCGCGCGTCGAACGCCCGGGTCAGCGCCATGGCCCGCAGCATCTTCAGCAGCGTTTCGGGCGGCAGCTTCGGATCCCAGGGGCCGACCGCCGCGCCTTCCTCGTCCAGCACCCGGACCAGCCCATAGGCAAGGTCGCGCATGTCGCCCGGCTGCGCGGTCTCGTCCGGCCTTGGCTGCGCACCCGCGGGCGGAATGTCGAAATCGCTGAAATCGGCGGTGTCGCCCGGCCTGAATTTCGGCTCCGGCACATGCAGCCGAAGCGGCGGCAGATTACGCCCCGCCCCTTCCATTCCGGCGTCGGAATCGATCCGGTCGCTCATCCTGCCTCCTTTTGTGCATTGCAATAATATTGCTCAGTGCAATTATTATATTACAACACCCGCAAAGGCAAGCCTTACTGACCCATTTGGCCGCGCCTCGTCCTCCGCTAGACGGCGACGGGGGCGGCGATATGCCTTTGCGGCGCATAATCGACCACTTCGAAATCCTCGATCCGATAGTCGAAAATGCTCGAAGGCCGACGGTTGATCCGCAATTTGGGGCTGCCCGATGGAATTCGGTCGATCTGCTCCTCAACCAGCGCGGCATGGTTGAGGTAGAGATGCACGTCCCCGCCCTGCCAGACGATCTCGCCTGCCTCCAGTTCGCATTGCTGCGCCAGCATCCGGGTGATCATCGACAGGCCGAAGATATTGAAGGCGAATCCCAGCCCCAGATCGCAGCTCCGCTGGAACAGCAGCCCATTCAGGCGCCCGTTCGCCACCTGGAACTGATAGGTCATGTGGCAGGGCGGCAGCGCCATGCGCGATACTTCCGCCACGTTCCAGCCAGTGAACAGCAAACGCCGCGATCCGGGACTGGTCCGGATCGCTTCGACCAGATCGGCAATCTGGTTATGTCCCTGCGCGGCTCGGCGGTAGAGCCCGTCCCCGACCTCCTCATAGCGCGGCCAATTCACCCATTGCGCGCCATAGACCGGCCCCAGATCGCCCCAACGCGCCGCGAAAGCCTCATCCTCGACGATCCGCGCCTCGAACGCATCGCGGTCGATCTCCTCGCCCGTGGCCCGGCGATAGCTGTCGAGCGGCCAGTCGGTCCAGATATGCACGCCCTGCCGCACCAGTTCGCGAATGTTGGTGTCGCCGGTCAGGAACCAGAGCATCTCCCGCGCCGCGACTTTCCAGTAGACCCGCTTGGTGGTGAGCAGCGGCACCGCATCGTCGGCCAGGGAGAAGCGCATCGTCGCGCCCAATATCGACCGCGTGCCCACGCCCGTCCGGTCGATCCGCTCATCCCCATGCCGCCAGATCTGCCGCATCAGGTCCAGATATTGCTGCTCATAATGGGGCGGGAAGGATGCCATGCGGACACTTTCATGATTCTGGCGAATGTCCCCTCCTGTAGCGAAGCGGCCCGCCGACGCCAAATGCTGCGAAACGGATCAAATTGTCCGCCATCCGGTCGGAAAGGGATCAGCCTTCCCCTACCGCTCACGCGGCGCAAGCCCATTCTGCCGCGCATGCGTGAATGCGTTTCCCTAAACCTCCTCGTCCTGGACGAGGAATGGCGCCCACTCCACCGGCTGCGCGCCGATCAGGACTGGCACTGCACCGTGGGCGCGCTGCTGCGATGGGAAAGCCATTGGCTGGCGATCGAACAGCAACGGCCGGGCAGCCCCCTTCCCCGCTGGGCCGACATCCGGCTGACCCGGACCCTGTCGAAACGCCTGCGGCCGATCGAGATCGCGCTGGCGGACCATGTGATCCACACCGGAAAAGGCCGTTTCAGCTTCCGCCAGGCGGGGCTTTTATAGGCTGCCCAAAAAAAACCGCATCGGCCGCTTGCCAGCCGGAAAAGCCGCCTCTATAGGCTGCGGCCTGCCCAGCGGGACCGCCTCGAAACGGACCCGCTATCGGTCGGGGAGTAGCTCAGCCTGGTAGAGCACTGTCTTCGGGAGGCAGGGGCCGGAGGTTCGAATCCTCTCTCCCCGACCATTTACTTTTTATCTCATTAAATCAAGCAATTAGGCGCGCAGCTCCAAAGGCTGCGTAGCACTGAAACGTAGCACGGGCTGAGATGCCGTAGTGAGGCAAGCAGTTCCATAACTGCGGTAAACTGATCTGGTATGAACTCGCTCTTTTGTTCGTCGCAGAGGGAAATCCGCACCCTATCTGCGCCAACATTATATCGTTGCACCCCGCTAGACGTTCTCATTATGTTCTTTAGGGTCACAGGCTTGCGTAGTGACCGAGATTCATTGGGCGATTGCTGGCACCCCTTAAAGCTAAGGCAGTAATTTATTCCGCCCCTTCAACGACGGATGCTATGCGACTGATTACCAGCGCCGAATCGAGAAGTTACGAGCCCCTATGAATTACGATGAGCTGCCCCGCTCCGCCTTGATCCGTTTGCTCCAAGAACATGATGAAGCTCTTCATCAGGCGGGCAAGGACGGCATAGTCATGAATTACTCGGGGCGCACGGCTCCATGGCAGATTACGCGTCTTGTTAAACCGAAAATAAGTAGCATTTCGAAGAAGCTGTCTTGTGGCGATGAGGCTGCACAGTGTGAGAACGAGATATGGGACGGCGAAAATCTCTCCACCATGGTCAGCCTCTACAGGCACAGGGGGAAAGTTGACCTGATCCTTACCGATCCACCCTATAATACCGGTTCCGATTTTCGGTATAACGACAAGTGGGACCAAGACCCAAATGATCCGGATTTGGGCGAGCTGGTCGCCGAGGATGATGGCTCTCGGCACAGCAAATGGCTCAAATTCATGACACCGCGTATCTGGATGATGAAGGAGACGTTGCGGCCGGGTGGTGTCATGGCAATCTGCATCGACCACCGGGAGCTTTACCGCCTTGGGATGTTGATGGACGAAATTTTTGGTGAAGAAAATCGCTTAGCCATCATAAATTGGCAAAAAACGGCTGCGCCCCGACCCGATAAGTCACACGTATCTACATCGACTGAATACGTACTGGTCTATGCAAAAGACTTAGCTAAGGCGCGGACACTCTCTGCTGCCAGAACGGAGCAGGATAATAAGCGTTATTCTAATCCTGACAACGATACCAAAGGTATTTGGCGTGAAGGAAATCTGACAGCTCGCAGCCCTTCATCAAAGGACGAATACGGAATCCAGTCTCCGTTTACGGGCGAGGTTCACTATCCGGCTGGTCATGGGTCATGGCGTCATCCTAAACGGAACATAAAAGGCTGGCTCCAAGAGTGGGGAGCGACCTATGAAGAGCGCGACATCGGAGATGGCCGCGCCCCCGCGTTGATGGTCAAAGGGGCTGTGGTCAACAAGGTGTCAGCAGCAGTTACCAAGAAGGCCTTGGCGCGCCTAGCAAAGCCGGAATGGCCCTTTGTTTGGTTCGGTCGCGATGGTCAAGGTCGCCCCCGCGTGAAAACGTATTTAGGGTCCAAACCCAATCATCCTCTTGAAAATCGGCACGCACATTGATTCAGGGGGGCTCCGCTGAAGCAGGAGGCCCTTGGATATGTCGCGTTCGTTGTTCTGGCTGTCGGATGAGGCGTGGGCGGCGATAGAGCCTCATCTGCCGCAGAACCAGCCGGGAGCGCGGCGGGTCGATGACCGTCGGGTGATCTCCGGCATCGTGCACATGCTCAAGTGCGGCGGCCGCTGGGCCGACTGTCCTTCCGAATACGGCCCTGCGACCACGGTCTACAACCGTTGGAACCGGTGGAGCCGCCGGGGCATCTGGACGCGCATCCTGGCGGCGCTGACCGAGGAGGGCTGGATTGCGGAGACTGGCCAGATCGACAGCAGCTACATCAAGGCCCACCGCAGCGCCGGTGGGGCAAACGTATGGCTCGCCCCGTCGGCAAGCGGTTTGTGTCTGATGATCTGGTCAGTCTGCGAAAACGTATCCGGCCTTTCAGCAT
>NZ_JAINEZ010000107.1:0-14475 GCF_019873065.1 Sphingobium sp. PNB | reverse complement strand
CCCTAACCCCCTCCCGCCTGCGGGAGGGGGAATGTCCGCAATCCACCCCATCCGTCAAAGCCGGACGGCATCGAACATCAGCTTCATCCCCGTCCTTGGCCGGATGGTCAGGCGGCTGATCGGTTCGGGCCTGAACCCGTCGGGCACCGACAGGCGGTAGCGGCGCAGGACGCTGGCGATCACCGTCATCACCTCCTGCTGTGCGAAGCCCGCGCCCACGCAAACCCGGGGGCCGCGGCCGAAGGGAAACCAGGCCTGGCGCACCATCTCCGCATTGGCGGGATCTTCGAAGCGTTCGGGCATGAAGCTGTGCGGACAGGCCCAGTTGTCCTTGTTGCGCTGCGTGAGCCAGGGGGCGACGACCAGCATCGCGCCTTCCTCAAGGCTCTTGTCGCGCATCGGCATCGGGCAGGTCACTTCGCGCGGGAAGAAGGCGACGGGCGGATAGAGGCGCAGCGTTTCGCGGAAGATGTTGCGG
Organism: Sphingobium sp. PNB; assembly: GCF_019873065.1. Classification (NCBI taxonomy): domain Bacteria; kingdom Pseudomonadati; phylum Pseudomonadota; class Alphaproteobacteria; order Sphingomonadales; family Sphingobiaceae; genus Sphingobium; species Sphingobium sp. PNB. Next base: position 13,997 of record NZ_JAINEZ010000107.1, on the reverse strand, counting down.
ATCGCCCCCATGTCCTTGAGCATCGCCGCGGTGAGCGGCGCGTCCCCAGCGAGCTGCTGCACCTCCGTGCGGGCGGCGGTCTGGATATGGGCGCATTCCGCCAGCATGTAGAGCGCCCAGGTCATGGTGCTGGCGGACGTTTCATGGCCGGCGAGGAAGACGGTGGAAACCTGGTCCATCACCTGTTGCAGGGTGAAGGGGTCGCCGGTTTCGGGATGCTTCGCTTCGATCAGCGATTGGAGGATGTCCTTGTGCGGCGCCTCCCCGCGCTGGTGGAAGCCCTCATGGCGCGCTTCGACAATGGGACGGAAGACCTCATGGATCGCCTTTGCCGGGGCCAGCGAGCGTTTCTCGAACCAGCGCGCGGGAAAGCCGTAGAGGCGCAGCATCGAGGCGCTGTGGGCGAGCCGCTGGAAACGGCCGAAGGCGGTGTGGATGATGTTGGAGCGGCGCTCGTCCAGCGGCTCCGAGAAAAGCGTGCGGAAGATGATGTCCGCCGCCACATGGGTCATCATCGGGTCGATGTCCACCGGCTTGCCCTTGTCCGCCGCGTCGAGCCGGGCGAGCAGGTCGTCGGCCGCCGCCACCATCAGCGGCATGGAGCGGTTGAGCGCGGTGTGGGCGAAGGCGGGGTTCACCATGGCGCGCTGGCTTTCCCAATCCTCCCCATTGGCGGAGAAGACGCTGTTGCCGATCAGGGGGGACAGGTTGCGGACCAGTTCGCGATGCTTGGGATAGGCCGTGCCGCCGCGCAGGATCTGGTCCACCAGCGGCAGTTCGTTGGCGATGTACATGGTCTGGCCGGGCATGCGGATTTCGCCCAGCTTCATCGTGTAGCTCTTCTCGAACAGGACATGAATCCAGCTATGCCAGCCCCGGAAGAAGCGCTTGACGAGGCCACGGCGGGTCCGCGGCGGTTCGGGATAGGGCGGGGTGAAGGGCTGCGTCATGGGATCGTCCTGAATTGCGCTATGGCTTCGTCGATGGTGCGGCGGCCGGCGGTGAGGCTGACATAGTCCACCGGCGACAGGCGGTCGCCCACGCGCAGATAGTCGAAATGCGCCTCATATTTGTTCGACCAGCCGCCATGATAGTTTTCCGGATCGTAGAAGAGGTGGAAGCGGGGCGAGAGCAGGTCGACGCGCGCCGCGCACCGATCCGAGACGAGGCGGATCGGATGGACGCCATGATAGGCCGCGCCATCGGGGGGAGCGGAGAAATCGACGAGGCGGAAGGGCTTGTCGTCCAGCGCCTTGAGGTCGGCATGATACCAGCGCGCATCCTTGCGCAGGGCGATGACGGGAACGACCTGACCCAGGGTTAGGACGGTGAAATTGTCGGGCAGCGGCCGGTCGCCGCGCAATTCCAGGATGCGGCGCAGCACGCTCATCGCATAGATGGTGCCGTTGCTGTGGGAGGCGAAGACGACCTCGTCCCAGGGGCCGTCCACCTCCCCCACGATGCGGGCGGCGAACTGGTCCAGGCGCTCGTCCATATCCGCACCCGGGCCTTGGGCGGCGACGCTGTGGTTGTAAACCATGAAACGGAGCAGCCAGGGCACGATCAGCTTGTTGAGCAGGCGGCCCGACAGAGCCACGCTGATGCCGATGCCGACCAGCGCGGCGGCCCAGAAGGGCATCAGCAGCGAAAGCGGCAGCGCGGGTATCAGCGCCAGCGCCAGCGGGATCAGCACCGCCAGCAGCGGCGGATAGAGGATGGTGATGACCGGCCCCGGGCGCAGTTTCCGCATCCGCAGGAACTGCATGTGGCGGGCATGGGCGCCATATGTGGCGATGGAGCGCCACGCCAGCAGCAGCGGATTACGTATCCACACCTTGCCGACCAGATCCTCCCAGCGGAGGAACTCATAATCGGTCTCGACCCCGGCGCCATGGTTGGTGACGGTCCAACTGGCGGAAGAGGCCGGGCCGGAGCGGCGGGCGCTGACCTCCACCCGTTCGCCCGACAGGCGCGTGTAGGCTTCCGCCTGCTCGCGGTACATCTGGTGGTAGAAACGCACCCCGCGCGGATCGAAACCGCCAAGGTAGAAGACTTTACGCTTGAACTTTTCCATGGCCCCTGTCCACATCGGGCCATGACGACACCCGAACGCGATTACTGCTATTTCATAGACCACCGCAAATACAACCGAAACATCGGTTGCCGGCGTCACGACAATGCCTATGGCATCAATGGCGGCGGCAGCGAGCGGGACCGGTGGCGGGCGGACCTTGCCTTTTACCGGCACATGAAAGGGGAAGGCGATCCGATGGCGCTGCCCTCGCTGCTGGCCTGCCTCGTCTTCGGCTGGTTCTGCTGGAATTATCATCCCGGCAAGGGGCTTTGGCGCGGGCAGCTCTTGCGCCGCTTCGTCAAAGCGCCGAAGTGAGCGCGATGATGACAGCCAAGCATGTTTCCATCGGGTCGGTTACCGTCGGCAACGACCTGCCCTTCGTTCTGATCTCCGGCCCCTGCCAGATCGAGAGCCGCGACCATGCGATGATGATGGCGGAAAAACTGTCCGCTCTTGCGGGACAGGCTGGGGTGCCGTTCATCTTCAAATCCTCCTTCGACAAGGCGAACCGGACCTCCGTATCGGGGCAGCGGGGCGTCGGGATCGATACGGGGCTGGCGATCCTGGCGGAGGTGAAGGCGGCGTTCGGCTGTCCGGTGCTGACCGACGTGCATGAGGCCGGGCAGGTGGAGGCGGCGGCGGAGGCTGTGGATATTCTCCAGATTCCCGCCTTTCTGTGCCGCCAGACCGATTTGCTGCTGGCGGCGGGGCGGACCGGCGCGGTGGTCAATGTGAAGAAGGGGCAGTTCCTGGCGCCGTGGGACATGGCGGCGGTGGCGCAGAAGGTCGCGTCGACCGGGAATGAGCGGATTTTGCTGACGGAGCGCGGGGCGAGTTTCGGTTACAACACGCTGGTCAGCGACATGCGGGCGCTGCCGGTGATGGCGCAGACGGGCTATCCGGTGGTGTTCGATGCCACCCATTCGGTGCAGCAGCCGGGCGGATTGGGATCGGCTTCCGGTGGGCAGCGGGAATTTGCGCCGGTGCTGGCGCGGAGCGCGGTGGCGGCGGGGGTCGCGGCGGTGTTTGCCGAGGCGCATGACGATCCGGATAATGCGCCTTCGGACGGGCCGGTGATGCTGCCGGTTGAGTGGGTCGGGCCGATGCTGGAGAAGCTGAAGGCGATCGATGGGGTGGTGAAGGGGTAAGCGCCACCCTTTCCATTTGGGCACCACCCTCTCCCCGTTCGGGCTGAGCCCGTCGAAGCCCTTCGACAGGCTTAGGGCGAACGGAGGAGGGGTTTGGGCATTACGGCCGGGTCTGCCCCGTTCCGCGCACCAGCCATTTATAGGTCGTCAGGCCTTCGAGCGCCACAGGGCCTCTGGCATGCAGGCGGCCAGTGGAGATACCGATTTCCGCGCCCAGCCCGAACTCGCCGCCGTCCGCGAACTGGGTGGAGGCGTTCCACATCACGATGGCGCTGTCGACCGCGTTCAGGAAGCGTTCGGCCCTCTCCGCATCCTCGGTGATGATCGCGTCCGTATGATGGCTGGCATGGGCGGCGATATGGGCGAGCGCCTCGTCCAGCCCGTCCACGATCCGCACAGAGACGATGGCGTCGAGATATTCGGTATCCCAATCCTCGTTCGACGCTGCCGTGACGCGGCTGTCCATCGCCTGCACGGCCTCGTCGCCGCGCACTTCGCATTGGGCGTCGAGCAGCGCCTTCACGATGGCGGGCGCCTGAGCATAGGCCTTGTCGATCAGCACCGTCTCGGTCGCGCCGCAAATGCCGGTGCGGCGCATCTTGGCGTTGACCACCAGCTTTTCCGCCATGTCCGGATCGGCCGCGCCATCCACATAGCTGTGGTTGATGCCGTCGAGATGCGCGAGGACGGGCACGCGCGCCTCTTCCTGCACGCGGGCGACCAGGCTCTTGCCGCCACGGGGGACGATGAGGTCGATGAACTCCGCGGCCTTGAGCAGCGCGCCCACGGCGGCGCGGTCCGTGGTGGGAACCAGTTGCACCGCGTCGGCGGGCAGGCCGGCGGCGGCGATACCCTCGGCCATGGCGGCGTGGATGGCGCGGTTGCTTTCCTTTGCCTCGCTGCCGCCGCGCAGGATCACGGCGTTGCCGGCGCGCAGGCAGAGCGCGGCGGCATCGGCGGTCACATTGGGGCGGCTTTCATAGATGATGCCGATCACGCCCAGCGGCACGCGGACGCGGCTCAACTCCATGCCGTTGGGACGGACCTGCCTGTCGATCACGCTGCCGAGCGGATTGATGAGGGTCGCGACCTGATCCACGCCCGCCGCCGTCGCAAGGACGCGGTCCTCGTCCAGCTTCAGACGGTCGAGCATAGCGGGCGACAGGCCGTTGGCGGCAGCGTTTTCCATGTCCCGGGCATTGGCGGCGATGATCCGCGGCGCCTGATCCCGCAGCGCCTGCGCGGCGCGGCGCAGCGCGTCGATCTTCTGCGCGTCGCTGGCGGTGGAAAGCCGGGCCGCTGCCGCGCGGGCGCGCGCGCCCATGGTCGCGATCAGCATTTCGGGGGTCTGGGTCAGGTCGTTCATGAACTATCTCGCCGTGTTTCGCGCCGGGCCTTATCATGAAAGCCGGCCGAAGCGAAACGATCGTTGCGGCAACCTTAGCCGGCAACCGGGCCATGGGTCGCAATATGGCCCGGCCGCCGGAGGCAGAAGGTCTGCCTATGCGGGGCGCGTAGCGACCGGCGCTGCATGGCGCATACCCCAAATGGGGTATAGACCTGCCGGACAGGACAAAATCCCGGCGAAATGACGTAAATTCAACAGGAAGGCGGAAGGGTCAGGCCACCTGGGCCAGGATTTCCCGCTTCACCGCCGTGAACATCCGGCACGGTGGAATGTTGCGCCACTCCACCCGATCACCGATTTCGTCGAACAGCGGCGACAGCAGGCGGCGGACATAGCCGGAATATTGATAGACCAGAAATGCGCCGCCGGTCTTCAGCACCGAGCGGGTTTCGGCGCAGATCGCCTCCCCCACGCCGCCGGGCAGGGTCGAGAAGGGAATGCCCGACAGGACATAGTCCGCCTGGGCATAGCCGGCCTCCTTGATGAAGCGGCGGACATCGGCGGCCGAACCGTGGACGATGCGCAGCCGGGGATCGTCGATCTCCGCCTCCAGATAGGCGACGAAGTCGAGATTGAGGTCGATCGCCAGCAGGGTGGCGTCCGGATGCAGCCGTTCGAGAATGGGCCGCGTGAACGTCCCGACGCCCGGGCCATATTCCACGAACAGCCGGGTCCGTTGCCAGTCCACGCCCTCCAGCATGCTGTCGACCAGCATTTGCGAGGATGGGATGACCGATCCGATCATGCCGGGATGCTTGATGAACTGCCGGAGGAACATGCCCCATTGACCCAGGAAGGTGGAGGACGGTTTTCCGGAAACGGCCCGGTTCTTTTTCTTCAAAGGGATGGAGGCCATTCATTCTCGCCTGTCTGCCTTGCCTGTCCGACTCGCAAAAATCGCACGGGCATGCAAGCGCCTTCGCGGTGGAGGGACAAATAGGTCGGAGGGACCGGCATCATCGGGTCATGCGCATGCGTTCCCGCGAAGGCGTTCGACAGGGCAGGAGGCCTTTCGGGAACCCGGTTCAAACGGCGGAACCGGGTTCCCGCCTGCGCGGGAGCATGTCTCTTCATTCAGTCCTGGCGCGCGCCCGCAACATGCCGGGCGACACGAAGCCGATGGGATCGATCTGCATCACGCTCTGCTTCAGCGTTGCCTGGATCTGCTCATATTCCCGCTCCATTTCGGGCGTGACGGAGGCGCGGGTATCCTCCAGCGCGGCTTCGAAATGCGCCTGCGTGACCTTGTCGACCGACAGCGACTGGCGCAGCGCGACCAGGCCCGCGCGGCGGACCAGATCCTCCAGATCGGCCCCGGTGAACCGTTCCGTGCGCTCCGCCAGCGCATCCAGATCGACGTCCTCGGCAAGCGGCATCTTGCCCGTGTGAATGGACAGGATGCGCCTGCGCCCCGCCTGATCGGGCACGGGGACATAGATCAGCTCGTCGAACCGGCCCGGCCGCAGCAGCGCCGGATCGATCAGCGTCGGGCGATTGGTCGCGCCGATGACGACGACGGACTGCAATTCCTCCAGCCCGTCCATCTCGGCCAGGATGGTGTTCACCACCCGCTCCGTCACCTGCGGTTCTCCAAGGCCGCCGCCGCGCGCCGGAACCAGGCTGTCCAGTTCATCGATGAAGATGACCGTCGGCGCCACCTGCCGCGCGCGGGCGAAGAGGCGGGCGATCTGCTGCTCGCTCTCCCCATACCATTTGCTGAGCAGGTCGGACGATTTGGTGGCGATGAAATTGGCCTGCGCTTCCCGCGCCACGGCCTTCGCCAGCAGCGTCTTGCCGGTGCCGGGCGGACCGTAGAGCAGAAACCCCTTGGCCGGGCGGATGCCGATGCGGCGAAAGGCGTCCGGGTCCTTGAGCGGCAGTTCCACCCCTTCCTTGAGGCGCATCTGCGCTTCGTCCAGGCCGCCGATGTCGGCCCAGCCGATATTGGGCGCCTGCACCATCACCTCCCGCATGGCGGAGGGCTGGACGCGCTTGATCGCGGCCATGAAGTCGTCGCGCGCGACGGACAGTTCCTCCAGCACGTCAGGGGGGATCGTTCCCTCCTCCAGATTGAGCCGGGGCATGAAGCGGCGCACGGTCTCGATCGCCGCCTCGCGGGTCAGCGCCGCCAGGTCCGCACCGACAAATCCATAGGTCATGCGCGCCAGTTCGCCCAGGTCGACGCCGTCGGCGAGCGGCATGCCGCGGGTGTGGATGCCCAATATCTCCCGCCGTCCGCGCTCGTCAGGCACGCCGACGATGATCTCCCGGTCGAAGCGGCCGGGGCGGCGCAGCGCCTCGTCTATCGCTTCCGGCCGGTTGGTGGCGGCGATGACGACCAGATTGGTGCGCGGTTCCAGCCCGTCCATCAGCGTCAGCAACTGGGCGACGAGGCGCTTTTCCGTCTCCCCGGTCACATTGCCGCGCTTGGGCGCGATGGAATCGATCTCGTCGATGAAGAGGATCGACGGCGCCGACTTGGCGGCCGCCTCGAAAATCTCGCGGAGCTGCTTTTCCGACTCGCCATAGGCCGAACCCATGATCTCCGGCCCGTTGATCAGGAAGAATTCCGCTTCCGATTCATTGGCGACGGCGCGGGCCAGCCGGGTCTTGCCGGTGCCCGGCGGGCCGTGGAGCAGCACGCCCTTGGGCGGGTCCACGCCCAGCCGCTCGAACAGTTCGGGATAGCGCAGCGGCAATTCCACCATTTCCCGCAGCTGGTCGATGGCTTCGGCCATGCCGCCGACATCGTCATAGGTGACGTCGGCGCGGCGGGATTCGCGGGGCTCCTCATATTCGGCGCGCAGTTCCACTTCCGTGTCGGCGTCGATATGGACGATGCCCTTGGGCACGGTCGACACCACGACCAGGCGGATTTCCTGCAAGGCATAGGCCGGGGCGGCCAGCATCTGGCGCAACTGGGGCGGCATGTCGCCGGGCGGCACCTGTTGCTGTCCCGCAGTTGCGACGACATCGCCAGAGGCGAGCGGCCGCTGGAAGAAAACGCGCTTCAGCGCCTCCGGATTGCCCTGCAGCCGCAGGTTATTTTGTGCAGGCGCGAAGACGACCCGCTGGGCAGGCCGGGGATCGACCTTCCGGATGATCACGAAGTCGCCCGATCCGACGCCGGCATTGGCGCGCTGAAGCCCGTCGAGGCGAAGGACATCCAGCCCCTCATCCTCCTTATAGGGCCGGACCACCCGCGCGGGGGTCGACCGCTTGCCCGCGATCTCCACCACATCGCCTTCCGCAAGGTGGAGTTCCGCCATGACCGCCAAAGGAAGGCGGGCGAGGCCGCGCCCCGCATCTTCGGGCCGCGCATTGGCCACCTGTATCCTGCGTCCTGCGGTTTCTTCTTCGGCCACTTCGCCTTCCCCGTTCTGTTCGCTGCGTAACGAGATAGGGAACGTCGCGGCTGAGGGAAAGGGGCCATGGCGAGCCCCGGAACGAATAAAAAAAGGGCCGGCCCGAAGGCCAGCCCGGAAAGTTTATAGGAGAGGATGCCTGAAAGGCCTTTCCTATGTGCAGTGCGGGATGTATTTTCGCAAGTGCGAAAAGAATCGAGGAGTTGCAATTTTTGCATCTTGCCAACTGCCCTTTTTTCCTGCTCAGTGGAATAAGGATGCTTGAAGCCGGTTTGCGCGCCGTTCCAGAAGAAGCAATGATGCGTCGCAGCGGACCGGCCAGATGAACATGACGGTTTATGCGTAGATTGCCGCCCCTTACGGCCCTGGAGGCCTTTGTTCAGGTCGCCCGCCTTGGATCGGTCAAGGCGGCGGCGGAGGAACTCGCGCTCTCGACGCCCGCGCTCAGCCGGCGGGTGCAGGCGCTGGAACGGTTCATCGGCCGGCCCCTGTTCGACCGCAAGCATCAGGCGCTGGAAATCAATGCCGACGGGCAGCGCCTGCTGGACGACATCGCGCCGGCGCTCGATTCGCTGAGCCAGGCGCTGGAGAATATCCAGAGCGGCGGAAACCAGTTGCGGCTGCGGCTGGCGGTCATGCCGCTGTTCGCGACGCAGAGGCTGTTCCCGCATCTGGGCGCCCTTCGGCAGCGGCATCCGCAGCTTCATATCGACATCGAGACCACCCCCTATGCCGTGGCGCGGCTGGGCGAAGGGCTGGACGCGGCGATCGTGCTGGCGAAGGACATCGATCCCGCGCTCTACGCCCATGAGCTGGACCATGACGAGGTCTATCTGATCGGGCGCAAGGCGTTGCTGGAGGCGCCCAATGCGCTGACCGCCCCGCAGGAGCTGGCCAATCATACGGTGCTGCTGCATCGCGACATGACGCTCGCCTTCGAGGCGTGGAAGGATGCGGTGCACCTGCCCGACCTGCAACCGCTGGCGATCGACAATTATGATTCCGGTCAGTTGATGCTGGAGGCGGCGGCGCAGGGGCTTGGCATCGCCGTGATGCACGCCAGCCACTATAATGAAGCGCAGGATTCCCGGCTGGTCCGGCTGTTTCCGGAAAATCGGGTCGAAAGCCCCTATCGCTATTTCTTCGTCTGCCGGCCGCGCGCGCTGCAGACCCGGGCGGTGCGGATTTTCCGCGACTGGCTGATCGGCGCGGACATATAATCGAGGACGATCAACGCCTTGCGTCTTTTCGCTTGGCACGTCCTTAACCTTGTTTATCGCCGGTCGTTCTAGCGGACATGACTGGGGCATCATCTTCCGCAAACGCGCAACATGGTCTGACCGACCGCCTGGCCCGCTGGGCCAGAGGCCTGTCAGGCAAGACCGACGACGAGGCCATGGACGAGCCGGAGCAGCCGCAACGCGCCCGGCACGGCAGCGCTTCCAGCCGGGAAATCGTCCAGCGGCGCAAGCTGTACGAGGACATAGGCGATTTCCTGTTCGCCCATGACCTGGACCTGACGCCGCTCAATTTCGGCGTCGCCCATGATTATCTGACCGGATCGCATATCGGCGTGGAAAAGGCCGTAAGGGCGGTGCTGGCCGAACGCGGCAAGATCACCAATGGCTGGGTCGAGAATGTCGCCGCCGAACAGCGCAACGACGAGGTCACGCCCGAAGCGCTTGCCTCGATGCTCGACAAGGTCGAGGAGAATCTGTCGCAATTCACCGGGCTGATGACCGAATCGCGCAATTCAGCCAAGGATTATGGCGCGGCGTTGCAGGAAGAGGTGAAGGGCCTGGCCGCCGGTTCCGACAACCAGCCGGTGCTGGCGCGCCTGGTGGCGCTGACCCGATCCATGGTGGAAAAGACCCGGCAGGTCGAAAGCCAGCTTCGCGACAATCAGAAGCAGACGCAGCTTCTGAAATCCAATCTGGAAAGCGCGCGCCGCGCCGCCGAGCACGACCATCTGACCGGCCTGCCCAATCGCCGCGCCTTCGAAGGCACGCTGCGCGAGGAACTGGCGCAGGCGCAGAAGGAAGGGCAGCAACTGGCCGTCGCCTTTTGCGACATCGATCATTTCAAGCTGATCAACGATACCCATGGCCATGATACCGGCGACCGGGTGCTGAAATTCGTGGCGGGATTGCTGTCCAAGGTCAGCAACGACCAATGCCATGTCGCGCGCCATGGCGGCGAGGAATTCGTCATGCTGTTCCGGGGCAAGACCGCCGCCGAGGCATGCGAAGCGGTGGACAGCGTGCGGCAGGACCTGTCCACCCGCAGCCTGGTCAACCGGGCCAATGGCGAGCGGATGGAGCGGGTCAGCTTTTCCGCCGGGGTCGCCAATGTGCTGGCCTATGAAGACCCGCGCGCTGCGCTGAAGGCGGCGGACCGCGCGCTCTACCTGGCCAAGGAGCATGGCCGGAACCGGGTATATCTGGCCGCGGAGCTGGATTGACCCCCACCTCCCCCTCCTGCAAGCGGGGGTCGGAGGGCGGGCTGGCGCGACATCGGCGGCGGTTCTCTACCTCCAGGCTGGAAGCTCGCTGCGCTCGCGCCCACCCCTGACCCCTCCCGCTTGCGGGAGGGGAATGTCCGTATTAAAAATCCGGCTTTTCATAATGGGGCGGCGGGGTGATCACCTCCATCCGCTCCGACAGAAGGGGCCGGAAGGAAGGGCGCGACTTGAAGCCCGCATACCAGCGCTTCACCGTCTCATGCCCGGCCCAGTCGATGCCGCCCAGATAATCCGCCACCGAAAGATGCGCGGCGGCGGCGATGTCCGCCAAGCTCAGCGTTCCACCCGCCATCCAGGCGCGATGGTCGAGCAGATAGTCCATGTAATCCATATGGACATTGGCGCGCTTCATCGCTTCCCGCAGCACGCGGGCATCGGGCGGCGCGCGCTCTATCAGGCGCTTCTTCATCCGTTCATGCAGGAGCGGGCCGACGACGTCGCCGTAGAAATTCTGGTCGAAGAAGGCGGTCAGCCGCCGCACCTCCGCCCGGCCCGCGGCGGTGCCGGAGATCAGCGGGAATTTCTCCACCGTCTCCTCGAAATATTCGCAGATCGCCTGACTGTCGATAAGGGTCACGCCCTTTTCCTGATCCACCATCACCGGCGTCGTGCCGGCGGGATTGAGATCGAGGAACTCGTCGCGCGCTTCCCAGGGCGATTCGCGCACCAGGTCGTAGCCCACGCCCTTTTCACCGAGCAGCAGACGGACCTTGCGTGAGAATGGACAGAGCGGAAATTGGAAAAGTTGCCACATATTCCCTTCCTGTTAGGCCGAGCCGGCTCATGCGAAAAGCGGCAAATGGCATGATCCTGCTTAAATCCAGTGCGACATGAGCGGAAACTGTGGCCGGGGAAGAACGATCCTGTCTTCCTGTCGCCGCGGCTTGGTTCTAGGAGGACGCCAAGCGATGGTTTCGTGAAGGAAAGGATGCTGCATGTCTGACGATTTTTTCCCGGTTCCTGCCGAATGGGCGTCTTCCGCCCTGTTCGACCGGGACGGACGGGCGGCGGACTATCGACGGTCCATCGATGCCGCCGACGCCTATTGGCTGGAGCAGGCGAAGCGGCTGGATTGGGTGAACTTTCCCACGAAAACCAATGAGAGCAGCTTCCACGAAGCCGATTTCGGGGTGAAATGGTTTGCCGACGGCGTGCTGAACGTCAGCGTCAACTGCATCGACCGGCATCTGGCCGAACGCGGCGACCAGACCGCGATCATCTGGGAACCGGATTCGCCGGACGCGCAGCCGCGCCGCTACACCTATGCCGAGGTGCATGAGGAGGTCTGCCGCTTCGCCAATGTGCTGAAGGCCGCAGGGGCGAAGAAGGGCGAGCGGATCACCGTCTATATGCCGATGATCCCCGAAGCCGCCTTCGCCCTGCTCGCCTGCGCGCGGATCGGCGCGATCCACAGCGTCGTGTTCGGCGGTTTTTCGCCGGAGGCGCTGGCGGGACGGATCATCGACTGCGATTCCACGCTGGTGATCACCGCCGACGAGGGGTGCCGCGCGGGCAGGCAAGTGCCGCTCAAGACCAATGTCGACGCGGCGCTGAAACTGTGCACCAGCGTCCGCAAGGTGATCGTCGTCCGGGCGACCGGTGGGGCTGTCGCCATGGAGGAAGGCCGCGACCTGTGGCTGCATGAGGAGGCGGCCAAGGTGTCCGCGGATTGCGCACCCGAGCCGATGAACGCGGAAGATCCGCTGTTCATCCTCTACACATCGGGTTCGACGGGCAAGCCCAAGGGCGTGCTGCACACGACCGGCGGCTATCTGCTCTGGGCCAGTCTGACCCATGAGCTGTGCTTCGACTACCGGCCCGGCGACATCTATTGGTGCGCGGCGGACATCGGCTGGGTCACGGGGCACAGCTATATCGTCTATGGCCCGCTGGCGAACGGGGCAACGACGCTGATCTATGAGGGCGTGCCGAATTATCCGACGCCCAGCCGCATCTGGGAGGTCGTGGACCGGCATCAGGTGCAGACCATCTTCACCGCGCCTACGGCGCTGCGCGCGCTGATGAAGGAGGGGGACGAGTTCGTGCATTCGACCAGCCGCCAGTCGCTGCGCCTGCTGGGCACGGTGGGCGAGCCGATCAATCCCGAAGCCTGGCGCTGGTATCATCATGTCGTGGGCGAGGATCGCTGCCCGATCATCGACACCTGGTGGCAGACCGAGACGGGCGGGGCGATGATCGCGCCGATGCCGGGCGCGACGGACCTGAAGCCCGGTTCCGCGACGCTGCCGATGCCGGGCGTGGTGCCGCAGATCGTCGATGCGGAGGGCCATGTGCTGGACGGCGCGGCCGAGGGCAATCTAGTCATCGCGCAAAGCTGGCCGGGCCAGATGCGCACCGTCTGGGGCGATCATGAGCGTTTTTTCCAGACCTATTTCACGACCTTTCCCGGCAAATATACGACCGGCGACGGGGCGCGGCGGGACGAGGACGGCTATTACTGGATCACGGGGCGCGTCGACGACGTGATCAACGTGTCGGGCCATCGCATGGGCACGGCGGAGGTGGAAAGCGCGCTGGTGCTGCACGAGGCGGTGGCGGAGGCGGCGGTGGTGGGCTTCCCGCACGACATCAAGGGACAGGGCATCTACGCCTATGTGACGCTGAACAGCGGCGAGGAAGCGACCGACGAACTGCGCCAGACGCTGGTGAAATGGGTGCGCAGCGAGATCGGGCCGATCGCGACGCCCGACGTGATCCAGTTCGCCCCCGGCCTGCCCAAGACCCGGTCGGGCAAGATCATGCGCCGCATCCTGCGCAAGATCGCGGAGGGCGAGGTGTCCGCCCAGGCGCTGGGGGACATTAGTACACTTGCCGACCCGTCGGTGGTGGATAATCTGGTCGCCAATCGTCAGGGGTAAGAAGCCAGGCAGGAGTATGGGATGGATCGCTACAGTCACGTTGCGCGCGCGCTGCACTGGATCATGGCGATCCTCATCCTGTTCAACCTTTTCCTGGGCTTTGCGCATGACGCGCTGCCCAGGGAGTGGAAGGTGATGCCCGTCCACAAGTCGATCGGGTTGACCGTGCTGGCCCTGACGGTCGCGCGCATAATGTGGCGCTTCACGCGCAGCGCCCCGCCGCTGCCAGCCGAAATGCCCGCATGGGAAAAGGGGGCGGCGCATCTCACCCATTTCGCCTTTTACGCGTTCATGCTGGTCCTGCCGCTGACCGGATGGGTCATGACATCCGCCGGCGACCGGCCCCTGAACTGGTTCTTCCTGTTCGACGTGCCCAAATTCGCGGTGGCGAAGGGCGATGCGATCGTCGGGATTTCAGGGGAAGCGCATGAGGTTCTGGGTTTCGTCTGGGTGGCGTTGCTCATCCTGCACGGGCTGGCGGCGATGCGGCATCATTTCATATTGAAGGATGGCGTGCTGCGGCGGATGGTCTGATCGGTGTATGGAGGGGTGGAATCAGGACATTCCCCCTCCCGCAGGCGGGAGGGGGAATGTCCTGATTC
>NZ_JAINEZ010000106.1:0-14605 GCF_019873065.1 Sphingobium sp. PNB | reverse complement strand
CCAATACGCTCGCCCAACGCCACCTCCAAAAGGCAGCCTTGAATCAACGCCCGATCCTGCTGTCAACCTTTGTCCACGAAACCTAGAGGCAATGGTTCTTGCAGCTGGTGGTGCTCCTTTCTTGCTTATCGGAAACGATGAGGAAAGAGACCAAGTCGCCCTCAAGCAGGCCCGCGACATGATGTACTTCGACATAGGCCTCCTGGAGCAAAAGTTGCAGGGACAGCAATTCATCCTTGGTCAATTTTCGATCGCGGATATCGCTTTAGGAGTGGTGACCGCTATCTGTCTCATGGGAGACATCAGCCTGCGACAATTCCCCAACGTTTCTCGCTGGCTGTTAGCGCTCGCAGATAGGCCGAGCTTTAAGAATACGAGCTCCTTCATGGACCATATCAACATTGCCCAAACAGCCGGCCGCCTCTGATTATCCCGCGCGGTTGCAACAGCATGGATCGTATAGAATATGAGCGATTTCGAAGAAAGGCGGATGACGGATATGACTGAATATGAAGCTCTGAATGGACCAGGCGGGATCGAGGCCATGAAGAAGCATGGCCTCGACCGGGTAGGGACGGATCAATACGTCAGCCCTAGTTTTTATGAGCGAGAGCTTGAGACTATATGGCGGAAATGTTGGCTTTTGGCTGGCCGAGCAAATGATATACCGAATCCTGGAGACTACTTTATCTTCCAATTGCCATTTTTAGCAAACACTTCTATTTTGGTGGTACGTGGAAAGGATGACAGGATTCGGGGATTCTATAATTCCTGCCCTCATAGGGGAGGGAAATTAGCTTACTACGAAAAGGGGAGCTGTCCCGGCGCGATTTCCTGTACCTTCCATGGCTGGGTCTTCGACTTGGAGGGTAAACTCGTAGAGGTTCCCTTCAAGGAGACGTTCGGAGAAGATTTTGCGCAAGAAGACCGGGGGTTGAAGGCCGTTTCGCTAGACACGTGGGGTGGATGGGTTTTTGTTAACCTGGATCCGGCTCCGAGATGGAGTCTTGCGGAATATTTAGCTCCTATCCCGCAAGCCTTGGCAGACTATTTCGAAAACGAGCCCTGGACGTGGTCCGAGGGGCGCAAGGGGTTCTTTAATTGCAACTGGAAGCTCCAGGTGGACTCACAAGCTGAAGGGCATCATGCACCATTTCTGCACGGCCGCTCAATAATGGGGGCGTTCGATGCTGCCGATGTGCCAGCTACAGCCTTCCTCGGTAGTCCTGGAGTTCCCTACAAGGTCGAAGTGCACCGCCCGCGTGCCGATGAAGGGCCCGGGGTGTTCACCTCGGCCGTAGCCAAGAAGGTCGCGCAGTACAAAACGGCAATGTACTACAATACGGACTCTGACCAATTCCGAGGTTCGACGGACGCTGCAAAATATCCCGGGGCGCTAAACCTTTCAGGCGCGGAACGCTGGTCTTTTGACCTATATCAGCTATTTCCCAACACCGTCATAATGGTTCAAAACAGCTATGTCCTCATTATGCGGTCGTGGCCTCGAGGTGTCGATAAGACGGTATGGGAGTATGACCAATACTTCACTCGGCAGCCGAGTACCTTTGGTGAAGGCTTCGCTCGACTGCATGGTCTCAACGAGATGCGTAATACAATTACGGAGGACATGACCACCGTGGAAGGCCTGTATGATAGCTACAGATCCGGCGCTGTCACTGAGCTAGTCATTGGTGAGGCCGAATTGGGCGTCAGTGCGTTTGAAAAGCACGTTATAAATATGGTCGATGAGCTGGGCCGCACGAAATAGCGGCCAGCCAATATATATACCACTCGGACTGTCAACCGGTTGTGATTGGGCTGCGGTTCCGGAACGGGTTAGCCCACTAAGCACAATTACGAATAGCGGATGTTATCTTCAGTCTGGAAAAATAAAGATCAACAGGGGAAGACGTATGCGGACGAACAGATATCACCAGCTCCAGTGGGCTGTTACTAACATTGCTATCGCGCTACCGGTCATGGGAAGCTCCCCTGCCATTGCTCAAATAGCAGAGCAAGAGGTCGTTCAACAGACGACAGGAGCCGGTGCGATGCCCGAACCCGCAGACAGTCTAGGCATCGGTGAGATTGTCGTCACTGCGCAGAGGCGGGCCGAGTCCGTTCAGAAGACTGCACTTGCGATAGAGGTTCTCAGCGGCGACGATGTTCTGAATAGCGGAGTGACGACTCCCAGTGATCTCACGAGGGTCGTGACCGGTATTCAGACGAGCGGTGCAGGTAATAACCAAATCTATGTACGGGGCGTTGGCGACTACGGTGTCACGGTTGGCGCAAACCCTGCCGTCGTTACTAACCTAAACGGCATTCCAATTAGCCGCTCGCAGGCGATCGGAGGCAATTTCTTCGACCTTGAGCGTGTTGAAATTCTGAAAGGCCCACAAGGCACACTTTACGGCCGTAACGCGAGCGGTGGTGTCATCAACCTTATCGCAGTCAGGCCAAAGATGAACGACGTATCGGGCTATGCGTTCGCGTCATATGGCAACTACGATGCGCTTCACCTCGAGGGCGCACTGAATGTACCCATCGGGTCGACCGCCGCAGCAAGGCTATCAGCGCAAGTTGTCGATCGTGATGGCTATTTGAGTGACGGCACCGACGACGACAAGCACCAGACGGTGCGATTGCAAGTTCTTCAAGAGTCCGGCCCGCTAACTGCACTGTTGAGGGTCGGCTACCAACGAATCGATGGCACAGGTCCTGGATTAGCCCCTCTGCCGCCAATCCCTGGAGAGTCTGCGTGGACAGGCGCCGCCTCCAGAGTGGCATCAGATTATTTAATCTCACTCGCGGCTGCCAACTTTGCAGCATCAGGCGGCACGTCGCTGCCACCGGCGCTACTGGCTCGCCTCGATTCTTTGGATTACTTCCAACGTCTCGACTCGGCAACTGTCGATGCACAGTTCGATTACGAGTTCGACGGAGCAACGCTCACGGTCATTCCGGCATATCGTTGGGTTCATTCTCGCTTCACATTCCCACCGACTTATTATTATGGCAACGGGGCCGGTGAGACAGATGGCGATCGCTCCGACCAGTACTCGCTGGAAGCCAGGCTGGGGAATAGCGGCGAGAAGCTCAAGTGGGTGGCTGGCGTATTTGGGTTGAAGGAGGACGTGTCGAGCGATTACCTCGTCGACTTTGGCGAAGTCTCGCGGATTCGCATTACGTCCCTACAGGCGACCAAAAGTTTCGCGGTGTTCGGCGAAGCGACTTATAGCGTGACGGACGACTTGCGATTCACTCTCGGCGCGCGATGGACGGTTGACAAGCGCGAATCCGCGAATTTCGAGTATGTAGCAGTATCTCCGACATTTGCGGGCACGCCGCCGTGCCTTCCTGCAAATGGTTTTCCACCGGGCACTGAATGTAACGCGTTGCCTCCGGGCGAGTCGTATAACAGCTCTAAGACGTTCAAGCGAGCCACCTGGCGCGTGGGCGCGGAGTACGACATCACGCCGCGGAATATGCTGTTCGCCAATGTGGCAAAGGGCTTCAAGGCCGGCGGCTTCAATATCGCCGTAGATCCGCAGCAAACCAGTCAACTCCTGGCGTTCAAGCCCGAAACGATTACCGCGTATACCCTAGGCCTTCGGAACCGCTTCGCTAACAATTCAATTCAAGTGAATATCGAGGGCTTCTATTGGGATTATAAAGACCTTCAATTGACACAACTCATCTTTGATGGTGTCGGCAATATTACTGTCGCAACGCAGAATGCCGGCAAAGCTGAAATCTATGGTTTCAATGTCGATGCAATTGTCAAACCCTTTCGCGGCACGACATTGCGGGCGGCAGTCGAGTATCTGAATGCTAAGTACCAGACGTATCAGTACTCACAGATTGCGGCGCTGACGCCCCCGGGCTCATTAGGCTGCCCGGTGACCGCGTCCAGTGTGCCGGCAGGACCATTGGGACCGTTCGTGGACATCAACTGCAGTGGGTTCCCGCTTACTCGTGCGCCCAAATGGTCAGGCAACTTGGGTGCATCGAAAGTATTTGACCTTGCTGACCGCGGTAATGTCACCTTGGACGGCGATATGACGTTTGCAACAAAACGGTATGTCTCTAACACGTTTACCCGACAATCGCTTGACGGGGGCTATGTCATCGTGTCTGCGTCACTGACTTACAACGGGCCCGACAACAAGTGGTCGGTCGGCGGTTTCATTCGAAACATTACAAACACCGCGGCCTTTATTGGCGGAGGTGAACAATCTCCCTATGTCCCGCAGTTTATTGCGACCGGCATTCTGCCGCCGCGAACGTATGGAGTGAACGTCAGAAGGTCTTTTTGAAGTGATCGTCTCGCCCGCTACGCGTAAAGGAAGTGAGCTGTCAAACCGTTGGACGTGCTGGCGCTCGTGCTCGTTCGTTGATAGAAGGCTATGATGCGGTGAAGTATTATCGACCTACCAATTTAGACGATGCATTGAAGTTGCTGGCAGGTGATCCAGACGCTCGCTGCATTTCCGGAGGTGCATCGCTTGTTGCGATGATGAACGCAGATTTAGTGCAGCCTTCGGCCCTCGTTAGCCTTAAGGCGATTGCTGAGCTGCAAGGGATCCGATCATTCCCAGATGGTCTCATCGTTGGCGCCATGACCAAGCACCAGATCGTCGCGAACGATAGTCGCTTCACCGGGGGGCTTGAGGTCATTCGCTCCGCGGCAGCCAATATCGGGCACCCCGCTATTCGAGCAGTGGGCACAATCGGTGGCTCGATCTCACTCGCCGATCCGTCGGCTGACTATCCAGCGGCGCTCGTTGCGGCTGAAGCTCGGATCGAAATTGCGAGCCATCGAGGTAGACGGTTCGTGCCTGCGCACGAGTTCTTCATCACCTATTACACTACAGCGCTCGAGCCCGATGAGATGGTCGTCGCGGTTCATCTCGCAGCACCGCCGGGAGCGTCGGTTTCCGCCTACCGCAAGGTTGGCAGGACAGAAGGCGATTTTGCGACCGCGTCGGTGGCTTTCTGCGGAGCATTTTCCGGCGGCCAGTGTACTTTCGCCAGAGTTGCCGTGGGGGGCTGCGGCGACACCCCAGTGCGGAGTGCCGAAGCTAATGCGTTGCTGGTTGGGGCAAGTCCCAATAGCGCGAGCGTCGCTCGAGCGGCGGAAGCGCTTGTTGGTGCGTGCGATCCGGTCGACGACGTCCGCGGATCTGCCGACTACCGGCGCTTACTTGTGCGGCGCTTGCTGCCTCGAGTCTTTGCTCAAGCATCGCAAAAAGCCGCTAACTGAATTGGACGAGCGTTATGGTTGAACCTCGAAGCATCGAACTCCACATCAACGGAGAAACGCATGTCGTTTCTCCTCATACTGGGCACACCTTGTTACATGTTCTGCGCAGTACATTATTCCTGACCGGGACAAAACTAGGCTGCAATCAGGGGGTGTGCGGTGCCTGCACGGTGTTGCGCAATGGCGTTCCGGCACGCGCCTGTCTCACGCTTGCTCGAGAATGTGACGAGGAGGAGATCACCACGATCGAGGGCGTAGCGCCCGACGGAAAACTCTCAGCCGTTCAAGAAGCGTTTATCAAAGTCGCGGCTCCCCAGTGCGGCTTTTGCATACCGGGAATGGTGTTGGTTGCGACTGCTCTCCTCGGTGAGAACCCGACGCCCGATCAAGGCGAGATCCGTGAAGCTCTGAGTGGGAATTTGTGTCGCTGCACGGGGTATGTGAAGATCGCTGAGGCAATCGAGTTGGTAGCGGAGCAAGCTGTATGACTTCGTTGGAAGGCGTGAGAGAGGCAGCACACGACGTGATGCGGGATCAAGATCAGCGGCTGGACGCGGTGATCGGCCAATCGGTGCGGAAGATCGATGCCCCCCCGAAGGTTTCCGGAGCCGCCATGTACACATGCGACTTGCACCGTCCCCGCATGCTGCATGCGGCGCTACTTGGCAGTCCACATCCCCACGCACGGATCGTGCGATATGATACGTCGGCAGCACGGGCTTTGCCGGGCGTCAGGGCGGTAATCACCGCCGAGGACCTGCCGGCTGAAAATATTGGCAATAGTGTCCGCGACGAACCGATCCTTGCTCGTGGGAAGACGCGTTATGTCGGCGATCCAGTCGCCGCAGTCGCTGCAGAAAGTGCCGCAATAGCACGCGCAGCGGTGCAACTGATCGAAGTCGAGTATGAGGAACTGCCAGCTGTCTTTGATGCCGAGGAAGCGATGGCTCCCGGCGCCCCAATTCTTCATGAGGATGCAGAGGCCTACGCTCGGGTCATTCAAGCGCCATTTGCGGGCAATATGCTCGCACACGTTGAGTTGGAAACGGGCAATGTTGATGAGGCTTGGGCTGAGTGCGACGTGATCGTCGAAGGCGAGTATTCGATCCCGGCCATCCATGCCCAATATATGGAAACCTGCGGCGCGCTTGCTGAACTCGACAATCACGGCAAGCTCGTCATCTGGTGTTCAACACAATCGGTTTTTATAACACAGGCGGCCGTCGCCGCCGCGCTGCGAATTCCGATGAGCATGGTTCGCTGTATCGCGCCAGCGGTTGGTGGCGGTTTTGGCGCCAAGTGCGGCGCATCGGTCGAACCGATCGCGGCTGCGCTGACTCTGGCAACGCGGCGGCCGGTCAAGCTGGTGCTCTCGCGTGATGAAGACATGAGCATGATGCGCACAAGACATGCTGCAAAGATCTGGATGAAGACGGGCGCACGCGCTGATGGCACGTTGCTTTGCCGCGACATCAATATCGTCTTGAATGGGGGAGCCTATGCCGACTTGAGCCCCATGGTACTCGAAACAAGTATTTTGATGGCGCATGGACCATATCGCATTCCGAACGTACGCACAGTCGGGAGGGTGGCCTACACAAACCGATTGCGAGCGGGGCCATTCCGCGGGTTCGGCGCCATGCAGTCGACTTTTGCGGGCGAAAGCCAACTCGATGAGTTGGCGTCTAAGCTAAAGGTCGATCCGATCGAGCTTAGAATCCGCAATGCGATGCTCTCGGGTGACTTCAATATGGGTAGTCACCACATTCCCTCCTGCCATTTGGCGGAGTGCTTGGACGAAATCCGGAGCCACCCGGCCTTCATGGCCGCGAGCGCGGAGCGAGTCGGTCCCACCGGGCGCAAGCGCGGCGTTGGTATTTCGAGTGTGGTTCAGCAAAGCGGCCTATTCTCCTCGAGCGCGGCGGTGCGTGTGTCGGAGGACGGAACGCTGGTGCTCAACACCGGGTACATCGATTTAGGCACAGGGAGCGATACTTCGCTTGCGCAGATCTGCGCCGGCACGCTTGGGGTGGGCGTCGACGATGTCAATGTTGTGATGCCCGACACTGATGGCGTCGCGTATGATTTTGGAACCGCTTCTGATCGAGCGTCTCGGGGAGTGTCGGAGTCAGTGTACCGAGCCTCACTCGCCGTAAGGGACAATTTGTTTCAGTTTGCGAGCGAAATGCTCCAGTGCCCGATAGATCGCCTCGAGCTTCGGCCTGGCGGCCGGGTGGGGATTTCCGGCGAGACAGCTGCCGAGCTGCCTTTCAGCGCAATTGCGCAGTGGGGCCTCTATGCAGGTGGCGGCCCGATCATCGGCACGCACGCCTATTACATGCAGGAACAAAAGATCAATCACCTGCAGACGCGCAGCGTCGGCTTCAGAATGGGCGGCGGTGTGTGGTACGGGTATGGCGCGACCGCCGTGCAAGTTGAGGTCGACGAGGACACCGGCCAAGTACAAGTCATCGCTGTATGGCATGCGCACGACGTTGGCCGCGTGCTCAATCCTGACGGCGCTCGTGGCCAGGTGTACGGGGGTATCGCGCAGGGTATCAGTGGCGCACTTTACGAAGAGTTGGTCTGGGACAATGGCCGTCTGACAAATCCGTCACTGATGGACTACAAGATCGTTGGTGCACCTGAAGTGCCACGTCAGATCTATCCAATTCTGCTTGAAAACCAGCTCCAGGACTCGCCGTATGGGGCGAAGGGATTTGCCGAGCCCACCATCATCGGCGTTGCTCCGGCCATTGCCAATGCCATCGCCAATGCTGTCGGTGCACGTGTCCACACATTGCCGATTACAGGGGAACGACTTCTCAACGCTCTGCCGGAAAGCCAAGTCGAGTTTGAGAGTTAATCATGAAAATAAAAAAACGCTTTACCGTGGCCGCAGAGCCCGACCGTATCTGGGCTTTTATTACTGACCCCGAACAAGTCGCACCTTGCATACCTGGCTGCAAAGAGGTCGTGTTACTATCTCCGGGACGGTATCGCGCGTTGATCGCCATCCAAGTCGGGCCGATCAAAGCCTCATTTGCCGGCGTTGCTGAAGTGCGGGAAGAGCGGCCGCCGGACTTCGCAGAGTATGTCATTCAAGCCGAAGAGGGGGGCAACGCTAGTCGTCTCAGTGCTGTGGCTAAATTGACTATCACGAAACTCGCCGGCGACGATTGCGAAGTTAGCTGCCTTGCTGAGGTCAACATAAATGGGCGTCTCGGCAAATTCGGTGCGGGTATGATGCAAAAGATCGCCGACAATCTCGGTGACAAATTCGCTGACGCAATGCGCGTCGCTCTTCAAAAGCAGCAGCCGCGATCCCTGCACGCGCAACTGCCCGTGACGGATAAACCAAAAAAAGACGTACTGTCGCTCCTTCGGCGCCTAATTCGGGCAATTATGGGCTCCTGACGACGGAATTATGTACTTAAAAAGAAACCTCCGCGGCAACAGTGCATTGTATTGCTCGACCACTTCGTGCGACGCACCTTGAAAACAGTGGTTTGCGTGTATTGCCCCCATCGTGTAACAACCGATGTGATTCACACGCGCAGAAAGGGATCACCATGAGCGCAACCAATAAAGTCGTAGAGGCCTTCGGCACGCATATCTGAGTGAGGATGGGAGAAAAGGGTTTCGAGAGGGTTGGTGAGGGAGGGCTTGGGGCTTCAGGATGGCCCAGCCGCCGGACAAACGAGTTCCGTTCGCGGAGGTGCTAGCTAGGCCTTGACGACTCGAAGATGCTACTGCCTCTCCGTGAGAGTCGACCGACCTACGAAAGGAAAGCAAGTTTGAATCCTCTGAATACCCGGTCGAAAGCAGACCGAGTCTATAGACGACTGCTCGCTCGTATTCGCAAAGGTGAATACAACTTCGGCGAGAAGCTTTCTTCGGTGGCCATTTCAAAAGAACTCGGCGTCAGTCGGCAACCCGTGATGGCTGCGATAATGCTCTTGCAAGCCGAAGGGTTGCTTCACGTGACGCCACAGGTCGGTTGCAATATCGTCACACCCAGCGCGAGAGAAATTCTGGACTTTTTTGAGTTATTTGCTGTCTCCGAAGGGCTTCTCGCCAGGTTTGCTGCGACGCGTGGCGCAGCTGATGCCTTATCCCAATTGAGGGCGGCCGAAGAAAGGCTGAGTGCTGTCCCATATGTTGGAAAACTGTCCCATACCTATGGGACTTACGCGCGACGCTTCCATGGGGTCATCCATCAAATGAGTGGTGCCCCAGAGCTACGAGTCAGAGTAGAAAGTCTTTGGGGACTCGGCGACTTTTATCTGAATACGGCTAAATCGGGCGTTCGGGCCGAAGATGTGCAGGCAGAGCATGACGAGAGGCGGCTTATTGTAGATACCATCGCAAAAAAGCACGCGGATGAAGCGGAAGACTCCATGCGAGCGCATATTCGCCGAAAACTGTACCGCATAGGTCCCGGTAGGGATCTCGGTGAACTTCCGTCTTCAGACCGAGACGATCCGGGTAAATAGACTTTATTATTGTGATCCAACTCACCTGCAGGAGCAAGCAATGAAACTTTATCATGTCACTTCGAAGAACGATCCTCTCCCCTCAGATCACCGGGTTGTTGGAGGTGCCCAGATTTGTGGCCAATGATAGCTATTCTATAGTTGACATTGCGTTGGGTGCTCGTGTAGCGTTGGATGGTCTCGTCGAATACGATCTTAGACCGTTTAGGAATATTGTAATCTGGCTTCAGCGTTTGGAGGAAAGGCCTGCATGGCAATCCGAGGAGATATTCATTGAGGATATGAAGCTGATCCGTAACAAGGGCCTGATTTAACTATTGAATCGATGAGGGCCGATAGACCGCGGCCTCAGAGGCCGCAACGAAGCCTAGGCCGCGGAGGGTATATGTCCAACGAACAAAAATCTGACGACGATGAGGTGAGAACCGTTGTCGAGTCTTACTTCACCGCAATACACGAAGGCGATATAGACAGATTGAAGGAGGTCTTTGAACCTACGGCTACCTTGATCGGTTGGGACGAAGGGGAGCTACGGCGCGTCAATCTTGATCAATGGTTTGAATTCGTGAAATCGATCCCTAGCCCAGCTAGTGAGGGAGTCATTCAAGATGGCAAGATTGTTTGGCTTGATGTTACTGGTACCGCTGCTGTGGCAAAGGTCACTGAAACGTACAGAATGTTCAAATATGTTGACTACTTAACCCTCCTTAAAATCGGTGATCAGTGGCGTGTCGTTGGTAAATGCTACCACCAGTATGAGCGTTAGCCGTGTTGGTAGCTATCTCTAAAATTCGACAATCCCTAAAGCGGACTAACGACTAAGGGTGTTCGACGACTAGAGTATCCGTGATGATCAAGCGGGAGATTGTAACCAGCATCGATCGGCCTTTAGCAGAGCGTTTGCGGTGACGTTGAGCTTTCGCATGACGGCTGTGATGGCGATCTTGGCGGGCTTTCCGGCAGTGACGAGTTGCTGGTACTTGGCCTTGAGGTCAGGGTTGTATCGAGCGGCGACGAGGGCAGGCATGTAGAGGGCCTGCCTCACGTTTGGGTCAATCCCGGCAAAGGTACGTAACGCGACATAGGATTTCAGTCGCCCCATCGAAGGCTCTCGGGTTGTAAATCCGTCAGTTTGGCGATCGCTTCCTGGATATTTTCGAGAGCCTCGCTGAGGTCGGAGAGTTGGTCCTCGATCTCGATTGCCAGGTCAAACAGCGCAGGCGCGCGGCCTTTCATGCCGTGGTTGACGACGTCCATCGCCAGATCGTGCAGCTTGAGGATGTCGTTGCGGATTTCCGGGGGATTGTGGTGCTCCCGATCGTTCAGATGGCCACGCATTTTATCGAGTTCGTCGACCGCGTGAATGAGCGACAGCGTGTCGAATCCGTCCTGGAGCGCTTCCAGTTCTTTGTCGGCGATCTCCGCCATCTCAGGCCTCCAACGCCTTGAGCGCGTGACTCCGGAGCGCGCCGTCTGGACCGACATAACGATATAGGGTGGCGCGGCTGATATCGAGCTCTCGGCATAGCTGCGCCACGTGGGTGTCCCGATTGGCCATGGCGGACTGCGCGAGACGGATCTGGTTCTTGGTCAGCTCGAATTTGCGCCCGCCGTGGCGACCTCGCGCCCGGGCAGCGGCGAGGCCGGCCATGGTGCGCTCGCGGATCAGATCTCCTTCGAATTCCGCGAGAGCGGCGAAGATGCCGAAGATCAGTTTCCCGCTCGCGGTCGTGGTGTCGATATTCGCACCTTGGCCGGTCAACAGTAACCGTCCGATTGTTACCGCGGCGGTTGTGCCTTGAAGCGGTCGGCGAGCCGTCAGGCGGCGAGTGCCTGCCGGCCGCCCCGCGGCACCCAGTGCCATGGCAGCAGCTCGTCGATCCTGTTGATCTTGTGATCGTGGATGCGATTGAGCAGGTCGGTGATGTAGGCCTGTGGATCGAGGCCATTCATCTTGGCGGTCTCGATGAGCGTCATGGCGCTGGCAAGGGTCTGGGCACCGGCCTGGGAGCCAGCAAATAACCAGTTCTTCTTGCCCAGGCATATGGGCCTGACAGCGCGCTCGGCGGCGTTGTTGTCGATGGCGACGCGCCCATCATCGAGAAACAGGCTAAAAGCGTGCCAGCGCCCTAGGGCGTAGCGAAACGCCTTCGCCAGGTCCCCCTTGGTCGAGATAAGGGTAAGTTGCTTCTGGGCCCAGGCATGCAGTGCCTCGAGCTTGGGTCGGCTCAGCTCCTGGCGCACGGCACGGCGGAGATCGGCAGGCTTGCCTGCGATTTCGCGCTCGATGTCGTAGAGCTGCCCGATACGTTCGAGCGCCTCGCGAGCGATCTCGGACTTTTGCGACGTCCAGATGTCATGGAAATCGCGTCGCCAATGGGCAAAGCAGGCTGCCTCCCGGAAGCGAGGTTCACCGTCGGCGGCCGGTTCGTAGAGCTTGGCATAGCCTTTGTAGGCGTCAGCTTGGAGGATACCCCTTGCCTTGCCCAGATGGGCCAGCACATGCTCCGCCTTCCAGTTAGGGGCATAGCGGTAGACGACGCCGGGCGGCGCGGTGCCGGCCCAAGGGCGCTGATCGCAGACATAGCCCCACATCCGGCCTTGCATTACGCCCTTGCCGATACCTTTGGCGCGTCGTTCCGGTGCCAGCACGCGGATGGGTGTGTCGTCGGCGTGCAGGATGTCGCTGCCCAGGACTGGTGCCTCAATCCGGTCGATCACGGGCTGCAGGATCCGCATCGAGCGGCCACACCAATCAGCCAGCGTGCTGCGTGGAATGTCGACACCCATGCGCGCGAGGATCTCGTTTTGCCGGTACAGCGGCAAATGGTCGTCAAACTTGGAGACCAGCACGTGAGCCAGGAGGCTTCCTCCCGCCATGCTGCCGGGGATCGGCCGGCTCGGAGCCGGAGCCTGGACCATCTTCTCACAGCAACGGCAGGACTTCTTCGGGCGGGCCACTTCGATGACCTTGAGCTTGGCCGTGATCATCTCGAGGATCTCGCTCACGTCCTCGCCGACCACACGCAGATCGCCGCCGCAATCCGGGCACGTGCTGCCGGGATCGAGCTCGCGGCGCTCGCGCGGCGTATCCGCCGAGACCCGCGGCCGGCGCGACGATCGCGATGCGGAGCTGGCGTCGGCAGAAGCGTCCGCGGCTTGCACGTCCGGCTCCTTCTGATCGCTCGTCGTCAGGTCCTGTTGGGCGACGGTGACGAGCACGTCTTCGAGTGCGAGCTCCAGCTGCTCGATCTCGCGTTCGATCTTCTCGGAGGATTTGCCGAAAGCCTGCTTCTTGAGCTTGGCGATCTGCAAACGAAGGGCTTGGACGACCAGGTCATGGGCGCGCAGCGTCGTCGTCAGCTTCGTGTTCTCGGCCTGCAACCGGGCGACCATGGCCTTGAGGAGAGCCGGGTCCTCAGGAAGATCGGGCGCCGCGTGTCGCATGGCTTTTTCTACAGGAAAACCGCCGAAAAGCCCAGCGAAACAGCCGATTTCGGAGACGAAAAGTTACCCTGCCAGGGCCGGCGGTGCGCCCCAGCTCGGGCGTCTCCAGTCGATCCCTTCCCACAGCATTGCCAGCTGGGCCGATGTCAGTCGCGCCGTTCCGTCAGCCGCGGAGGGCCAGGGAAAGCGACCGCGCTCAAGGATCTTGTAATAGAGGCAAAACCCCTGGCCATCCCAGTAGAGCAGCTTCAGCCTGTCGCCACGCCGCCCACGAAAGGCAAATACGGCACCACTCGCCGGCTTCTGTCGCAGCACGGTCTGGGCAAGCATGGCAAGACCCAAAACCCCTTTGCGCATGTCAGTGACGCCGCAGGCGAGATACACTCTTACGCCGGTTCCAGGTCCAATCATGCCGCTTCCACCGACCGGATCAGCCGGGTTAGCGCAGCAGCCTCAATGCCGGCATCGAAGCGAAGGCGCCGACCCTGTGCCAGGCACAGCTCGACGATCACAGGCGAGGCAATTATGTCCTCGGGCACGGGCTCGGCGTGTCGCATGGGCGCCTCGAGGTCGACCGGCAAGAAGGTCGGTCCGGTCGGCGCAGGCAATAATCCTCGCTTCCTGAACTGATGTCGCCATTGGTAGATCTGGCTTCGGGAGACATCGTAGCGCCGGGCAACACGTGCCAACGTCTCGCCGTTTACCCCCACCGCCGCGACGATCTCGAGTCTCTCAGCGGTGCTCCACCGGCGACGCCGCTCCCGGCCCAGTATCTCCACAGCCGTCCCTCGCTCTCACTTAGGACGTACATAACGACGTCCTTATGGACGTCTCTTACGCGCTCATACCGCCGCCCGGCAGGCGGCCTCAATCGGCCGGTTACGGTCAACACACACAACCCAATATTGCGGTCAGAGAGACCGCGGACCGTGTTGACCAAGTGCTTGAGGGTAAGCGGTAATTTCTCCCCACCAGGGGCGTGAAGGCGTCGGGCAGCGAGGGCCTGGCGCCTATTTTCGTTGTAATAAGGTTCGAACGTAGTTTGCTCAGGCGGGCTGAGCGACGCGGTTCGTTTCGAACGCTGGTGCGGCGGCATTGGTATCGTCCCAGTTGCCGGGCAGCAGATCGTCGAGCGGGTCGCCATCGCCGCGCAGGACGATGCGAGCGAGCACATCGGCAAGGTAGGCGTTCGGGTTGATGCGACCCAGCTTGCACGTCTCGACCAGCGAGGCGATCGCCGCCCAGTTCTCGGCGCCGAGCTCGTGGCCGGCGAACAGGGCGTTCTTCCGATTATGGAAAGCTATGCATAATCGCAATTATGCGAAGCGCAGGATTATGCGCAGGTGGGCACTGCCTGATGGGGCCAACCCGCGGTTTTCTGCCAGCTATGGCGCGG
>NZ_JAINEZ010000105.1:0-15127 GCF_019873065.1 Sphingobium sp. PNB | reverse complement strand
AGACACCCAGTTCCTAATTCAGATCAGAGGCTTACGCCACTCCCGCCAACCCTTCAGGACACTTTTGGTGAATAAGGCGGGCTAACCCGTAGATGACGTCCGAATTGAGCCGATCTGGGCCGATCTGCACCATGTCCTTCTGAAAAGCTTTCGCGGATTCTTGAAC
Source organism: Sphingobium sp. PNB (assembly GCF_019873065.1). Classification (NCBI taxonomy): domain Bacteria; kingdom Pseudomonadati; phylum Pseudomonadota; class Alphaproteobacteria; order Sphingomonadales; family Sphingobiaceae; genus Sphingobium; species Sphingobium sp. PNB. The sequence continues at coordinate 14,961 of NZ_JAINEZ010000105.1, read as the reverse complement.
CCGCTCGAACCGGACTGGTCCGGCGGGCGGGAGCAAAACCGTGACCCCGACCAAATTGCTGATCGGCCAGATCCTCATTGTGCTGGCCATCGTGCTTGCAGGCCTATGGGCAGCCACCCAATGGGCGGCGGTGATGCTCGCCTATCAACCCCAGCTGGGGCCCTCCTGGTTCATGCTCGGCGATATTCCGATCTATCGCCCCTGGTCGCTTTTCGCCTGGTGGTATCATTTCGACGCTTATGCGCCGATCGTCTTCGACAAGGCAGGCGCGCTGGCTGCGGCCAGCGGGTTTGTTGGTTGCGCCGCCGCGATCTGCGGCTCGCTATGGCGCGCGCGCCAATCCCGGCAGGTGACGACCTATGGCTCTGCGCGCTGGGCGAGCCACAGGGATGTGCGGCGGGCGGGACTGTATCGGCCGGCCGGTGTCGTGCTCGGCCGCCATGGCGACCATTATCTGCGTCATGAGGGGCCTGAGCATGTCATGGCCTTTGCGCCCACGCGTTCGGGCAAGGGCGTTGGCCTGGTCGTGCCGACCCTGTTGTCCTGGACCGGGTCCGCGGTCATTCACGACATCAAGGGGGAGAACTGGACCCTGACGGCAGGCTGGCGCGCCCGTTTCTCGCATTGCCTGCTGTTCAATCCAACGGATGCACGCTCTGCCCGCTACAATCCCCTGCTTGAGGTTCGCCGCGGCGCGGACGAGGTCCGGGACGTCCAGAATATCGCCGATATCCTCGTCGATCCCGAGGGCGCGCTGACAACCCGGAACCACTGGGAAAAGACCAGCCATTCCCTGCTGGTCGGCGCCATTCTCCATATTCTCTATGCCGAGGAGGAAAAGACGCTCGCCCATGTGGCGACCTTTCTTTCCGATCCCCGCCGAAGCTTTGCGGCAACGCTCCATCTCATGATGACCGCCAACCATCTCGGGACGAAGGAGCATCCGCAGGTCCATCCTGTCGTCGCCTCCGTCGCCCGGGAATTGCTGAACAAGAGCGAGAATGAACGATCGGGCGTGCTTTCGACCGCCATGTCCTTCCTTGGCCTCTATCGCGATCCCACTGTCGCGCAAGTGACGTCGCGCTGCGACTGGCGGATCGCCGATCTCATGGAGGGCACGCAGCCCTGTTCGCTTTATCTGGTGGTGCCGCCGTCCGACATCAGCCGTACCAAGCCGCTGATCCGGCTGATCCTCAACCAGATCGGACGGCGGCTGACCGAGCGCCTCGATCAGTCGGCCGGGAAAGATCAACGGCACCAACTCCTCATGATGCTGGATGAGTTCCCCGCGCTTGGCCGGCTGGATTTCTTCGAAACGAGCCTTGCCTTCATGGCCGGTTACGGGATCCGGGCCTTCCTGATCGCGCAGAGCCTTAACCAGATCGAAAAGGCCTATGGCGAGCACAATGCCATTCTCGATAATTGCCACGTCCGTATCGCCTTTGCGACCAATGACGATCGGACGGCGAAGCGTATATCCGATGCGCTGGGGACGGCGACCGAACAACGCGCCATGCGCAACTATGCGGGGCACCGTCTGGCGCCGTGGCTGGCCCATGTCATGGTCAGCCGTCAGGAAACCGCGCGCCAGCTTCTGACACCAGGCGAAGTCATGCAGCTTTCGACCGAGGAGGAACTGGTCCTCGTCGCCGGCATGGCGCCGATCCGCGCGAAGAAGCTGCGCTATTATAGCGATCCCAATTTCGCCGCTCGTATCGGAGCGCCGCCGCTGCTGAGCGACAAGGCCTATTCCGACATTCCCCCGTCGCGGCAGGATGATTGGAGCGCGGCTGCCGAGCCAGGAGGCAAAATGGTTGCCGCCGCTGTCACCGGGCAGGCGGCCGACGAAGGCGGGCGCGAGCAGCATCGGCATCCGGCGTTTGAAACCGAGATTCGGACCGGCAGGCAGAATTCCGAATTGGAGATGGATCGCTCCATCATCGAGGATGAGGATGTCGTTTCCGACAAGCGCGCGATGGAGCAGGCGCAGCGCATTGCGCCGGTCATCCGCGGCCATGCCATCGATGTCGCGTCAACCCATGAAAAGGCGTTGGGGCTATGAAGCGCGCGCCCAAGATCCGCCAGAATCTCTATATCGACCGCGAGATCGGCGATGCGCTCGATGCCATGGCTACCGGCCATGCAGGGAATAAAAGCCGATTGGTCAACGATGCGTTGCGGACATGGCTGCGCCATCGCGGCGCGAGTGAGGCGGAAGCGGCGCTGCGCATGCGCCTCAATGAACTGTCGAAGGAACTGGCAGCCGCCCGCCGCGACATCGACATTATGGTCGAAAGCCTCGCTTTGTTCATCCGCTACCAGCTCATGGTGACACCCCCGCTCGGGGAGAATGACGAGGTTGGACGGGCTCAGGGCCGTCAGCGCTTCGAGGCGTTCATCAGCCAGGTTGGCCGCCAGCTTGCAACCGGCAAGCGGACGATCGCGGCCCCATCGGCCGAAGGAGGCGAGGGGTGACCCGGCACGAAACATTCACCGCGACGACGCACGATGAAACGGCAGCCGGACGGCGCAAAGCCATGCTGCACAGCGCGATGGGACCGGCGATCGCTGCGGCGCTTGACGATCCCCGCGTCATCGAGATCATGGTCAATCCCGATGGCGCCCTGCGGCTCGACCTGCTGGGTGAAGGACGTGTCGATACCGATATTGTCCTTGGGCCCAGCGAAGTCGAACGGATCATCCGCCTGGTCGCCTCGCATGTGCGCACGGAGGTTCATGCCGACGCACCCATATTATCAGCGGAATTGCCGCCGCAGACAGAAGGAAGGGCCGGCGAGCGATTTGAAGCGATCCTGCCGCCGGTTGCGGTCGGCCCCTGCTTCGCGATCCGCAAGCCGGCGTCCCGGCCCTACAGCATGGACGATTATGTCAGCGATGGCATCATCAGCGATACCGCCGCGGCGCTTCTGCGTCGCGCGGTGCATGAACGGTGGAACATCCTAGTCGCCGGCGCCACCAGCTCTGGCAAGACGACCCTCGCCAATGCCCTGCTGGGCGAGATCGGGGCCAGGGAGGAACGGCTGATCCTGATCGAAGACACGCGCGAATTGCAAAGCCCCTCGGTCGACACCGTGGCGCTGCGCACGCGGGCGGGCATCGTCACCATGACCGACCTGGTGCGTTCCACGCTCCGGTTGCGGCCCGACCGGATCATTGTCGGCGAGGTGAGGGGACCCGAAGCCCTCGACATGCTCAAGGCCTGGAATACAGGTCACCCCGGCGGGATTGCGACCGTCCACGCCAATGGTTCCGCCGCTGCGCTCGGCCGCATCGAGAGCCTGGTGCAGGAGGCCGTGGCGACGGTTCCGCGCGCCCTTATCGCGGATGCCATCGACCTCATCGTCTTTATGTCCGGGCGCGGCGCGTCGCGGCGCGTCACCAGTCTCGCGCGCGTCGATGGTCTCGACACGCAGGGCGGCTATCGGCTCACCGAACTCCTCGTCCCTCCAACCCCCACAGGATTAGCTTTATGACTAGAATATCATCCCCCCAACCAGCCGTCCTTCACGGCGCCGGGTCCGTCGCCATCATGCTTGCCGCGGGCCTTGCCATGGCTTCGGCCGCCGCGCACGCCGCCGGCTCCGGCATGCCCTGGGAGCAGCCGCTTGAACAGGTGCTGGAATCGGTGCAGGGACCGGTGGCGAAGATCGTCGCCGTGATCATCATCATCACGACAGGCCTCACGCTTGCCTTTGGTGAGACCTCGGGTGGATTTCGCCGCCTGATCCAGATCGTCTTCGGCCTTTCCATCGCTTTTGCCGCATCGTCCTTCTTCCTTTCCTTTTTCAGCTTCGGCGGCGGGGCGCTCGTGGCATGAGCGCGATCGAAGGCTTCGAGGTCCCCATCCATGCGAGCCTCGCCTCGCCCATTTTGCTGGGCGGGGCGCCTCGTGGCCTGTCGATCGTCAACGGGACGCTGGCCGCTGCGATCGGCCTTGGCCTTCAGATATGGCTGGTCGGGATCGCGGCATGGGCGATCGGGCACAGCATCGCGGTCATAGCGACCCGGCGCGATCCTGATTTTGCGCCCGTCCTGCTTCGCCATCTACGCCAGAAGGGATATTGGGCATGCTGAACCTGTCTGAATATCGCTCCCGCGCCGACCGCATTGCCGACCATCTGCCTTGGGCCGCGCTCGTCGCGCCCGGCGTGGTCCTCAATAAGGATGGCAGTTTCCAGCGCACATTCCGCTTCCGTGGGCCAGACCTTGAGAGCGCAACGGAAGCGGAACTGGTCGCCACCTGCGCGCGCGCGAATAATGTTTTGAAAAGGCTCGGTTCGGGCTGGGCGATTTTCTTCGAGGCCCACCGACGGGAAGCGCAGGGTTATCCCGATGGCGTTTTCGTCGATCCCGCTTCCTGGCTCGTGGATCAGGAACGGCGTGCGCAATTCGCGTCTCACGAGCAGCATTTCGAGAGCGTATATCACGCAACCCTCCTGTGGCTGCCGCCTGCTGACAGCAGCGATGCGGCTGGACGGCATCTTGTCGAACGCGAAGGGAAGGACAGGCAGCGTGATTGGCGTCAGGTGCTCGGCGGCTTCATGGCCGAGACAGGGCGGATCATCGATCTGTTCAGCACTTTCATGCCTGAAATCCAGCCGCTGGATGATGCCGCAACCCTGACCTTTCTCCATGCGGCCGTGTCGGATCGGGATCATGGCGTGCATGTCCCTGAGACGCCCTTCTATCTCGACGGCCTGCTGGCGGACACGCCGCTTGTCGGCGGTCTCGAACCGCGCCTTGGCGGGCAGCACATCCGTACGCTGACGCTGCTCGCTTTCCCCAATATGAGCAGACCCGGCCTGCTCGACGCCCTCAATCACCAGAATTTCGGCTATCGCTGGGTCACGCGCTACATCGCGCTCGATAAGAGCGATGCCGCCCGCGCGCTGACAAAGCTCCGGCGGCAATGGTTTAACAAGCGCAAATCGGTCGCGGCGCTGCTGCGCGAGGTGATGTACAATCAGCCGGCCCAGCTGCTCGACAGCGACGCAGACAACAAGGTGATCGACGCAGACCTCGCCCTGCAGGCGCTGGGCGGCGATCATGTCGCCTTCGGATATCTGACCACCACGATAACGGTGATGGATCGCGATGCTGCGGCCGTCGACGCCAAGGTTCGCGCCGTCGAACGGGTCGTAAACGGCCTTGGCTTCACCTGCATCCGCGAAACCGTCAACGCGGTCGAGGCATGGCTGTCGGGCCTGCCCGGGCAGGTCTACGCCAACGTGAGACAGCCGCTGGTGCATAGCCTAAACCTCGCCCATCTGATGCCGCTTTCCGCGGTCTGGGCCGGACCGCGTGGCAATCGCCACCTCGCCGGGCCGCCGCTCTTCCAGGCAAAAACCAGCGGATCGACGCCGTTTCGCCTGTCGACCCATGTCGGTGACGTTGGGCATATGATGGTCGTGGGCCCGACCGGCGCAGGAAAGTCGGTTCTCCTTTCCTTCATCGCCTTCCAGTTTCGCCGTTATGCCGGTGCCCGCGTCATCATGTTCGACATGGGCCGCTCGGCGCGCGCCGCAGTGCTCGCTATGGGGGGCAGCAACCATGCGCTGGGCGCCGGCAATGGGGAAGGCGATCTGCTTTCCTTCCAGCCATTGCGCGACATCGACAGGGAAAGCGAGCGCAGTTGGGCGGCCGAGTGGCTGGGCGGCATTTTCGCGCAGGAAGGCGTGCTGCTGACCCCCGAGATCAAGGACGCGCTCTGGTCGGCGCTCTCCAGCCTGGCAACGGCCCCGGTCGAACAGCGGACGCTGACCGGCCTGTCGCTTCTTCTCCAGTCCAATGCCCTTCGGCTGGCGCTCGCGCCCTATATGCTGGATGGCAGCCATGGCGGATATCTGGACGCCGCGAAGGAGCGCCTCGCGCAGCGCGATGTCCAATGTTTCGAAACCGAGGCGTTGATGGGGCGCAAGGGGCTGGCCGCTCCGGTCCTCACCTATCTTTTCCATCGGATCGAGCAGCGCTTTGACGGCCGGCCGACGCTGATGATCCTGGACGAGGCCTGGAGCCTGTTTGACGATCCGCTCTTCGCCGCGCGCATCCGGGAATGGCTGAAGACGCTCCGGAAGAAGAATGCGGCGGTGCTGTTCGCGACACAGAGCCTTGCCGATATCAGCGAGAGCAGCATTGCGCCTGCCATCATCGAAAGCTGTCCCCAGCGCATCCTGCTTCCCAATGATCGGGCGGTCGAACCGCAATCGCGGGCAGCCTATGAGCGTTTCGGCCTCAATGCGCGCCAGATCGAGCTCATCAGCCGCGCGACGCCCAAGCGCCATTATTATCTCCAGTCCCAACGCGGCAACCGTCTGTTCGAACTGGATCTGGGACCGGTCGCCCTCGCTCTATGCGGTGCGTCTGACCCCGACAGCCAGAGCCGGATCGATGCGATCATCACCGGACATGGTCTCGACGGATTTGCGGGCCACTTCCTGCGCGGCTGCGGCCTCCCAGCAGCAGCGGACGATCTTGAGCTTTTCCCATCCCCTGCTTCCCTCCAGTCCAAGGAGAAATGAGATGAAAGCGCGCATTCCGCTCCGCAAATATCTGGTGGCTTCTGTCCTCGCATTGGGCGGGGCCGGTGCGATGGGCGGTGGTCTGCTCCTCCAGAGCCGGCCCGCTTATGCCATCCCCGTATTCGACAGCGCCAATTATGCGCAGAACCTGCTGACCGCTGCCCGAACGCTCCAGCAGATCCACCAGCAGATCCAGTCGCTCCAGAATGAAGCGTCGATGCTGACCAACATGGCGAAGAATCTGAGCCGCATCAGCTTTCCCGAACTCACCGAGCTGACGAATAAATTGCGCGCCGTCGACCAGTTGATGGCGGCTGCCCAAGGCATCGACTTTCGGATCGACACGCTCGACAGCCGGTTCAAGCGGTTGTTTCCCGACAATTACGACGCTGCGATGCGCAGCGACGAACGCCTGGCATCCGCGCGGGAACGTTTCGACGCTGCCAAGGATGCGTATCAACAGTCCATGCGCATCCAGTCGCAGGTGGTGGGCAACGTCGCCCAGGACGCTGACGCCATCGAAACGCTTGTAGGGAAAAGCCAGGGCGCCGAGGGCGCATTGCAGGCGGCCCAGGCGACCAGCCAGTTGCTGGCATTGGCCACCAAGCAGCAGCTTCAGATCCAAAATATGATGGCCGCGCATTTCCGCGCGCAGGCGGTCGAAGAGGCGCGCCGGATCCAGGCGGAAGCCGATGCGCGGGCGGCGACCAGGCAATTTCTTGGGTCCGGCACCGCCTATAACCGGAATTGAGATGAGGCAGCGCCGGTCCCGCCGCTCCCCCACGGCCGGACGCTGCCTCGTCGCGGAGCCTCGCTCATCAATAGCCCCTCTCGCAGCGGGGCTCCGCGACACCAAAGTCCATGAGGACCCTGTCTCATGAATGATCTCAATGTCATCGACCAATTTCTCGCGGCCTTCATCGCTTATATCGACAGCGGCTTCGGCCTGCTGGGCGGCGATGTGCGGTTCTTGACGGCCACGTTGATTGGCATCGACATGACCCTCGCAGGGCTTTTCTGGGCGATGGGCGGCGAGCATGATGTGATCGGGCGGTTCCTGAAGAAAATCCTCTTCGTTGGCGCCTTTGCCTTCATCATCAACAGCTTCTCCTCTCTTTCCGAAATCATCTTCCGTTCCTTTGCCGCGGCCGGGCTGACGGCGGGTGGGGGCAGCATCTCGGCGGAGGATCTGCTGAAGCCCGGAAGGTTGGCCGGAGCCGGTTTCGAGGCGGCGTGGCCGCTGCTCGATCAGGCGTCCGATCTGATGGGGTTCACCAGCTTTTTCGACAATTTTCTGACGATCGCCATTTTGCTGTTCGCCTGGGTGATCGTCATTCTGGCCTTCTTCATCCTTGCCGTGCAGATGTTCGTCACCGTGATCGAGTTCAAGCTCGTGTCGCTGGCGGGTTTCATTCTCGTTCCCTTCGCGCTCTGGAACCGCACGAGCTTTCTCGCTGAACGCGTGCTGGGTCATGTCGTGAGTTCCGGCATCAAGGTCATGGTGCTGGGCGTGATTGTCGGGATCGGCTCCAGCTTCTTTTCGCAGATGGTAGATGCCCTCAAGGGGCAGGAACCCGACATCGGCGCCGCCATGAGCCTGGTGCTGGCGGCGCTGGCCCTGTTCGGCCTTGGCATCTTTGCGCCTGCCATGGCATCGGGCCTTGCCGCCGGAGCGCCGCAATTGGGAGCGGGCGCCGCCGTTGGCAGCGTGGCTGGTGCCGCCGGGGTCGCGGTTCTGGGCGGTGCCGCCGCGATCGGTGGCGGCCGAGCGCTTGCCGGTGGCGCACTATCCGCGATCCGGGCCGGCACCATGATGGGGACGGCGGCGCAGGCAGCCTACAAGCTAGGCCAGGAGACTTCCGGCTCGTGGGGCACGGCTGCCGGCCTGAGTGGTGTCGCCACGGCAGCCGGACATGCCGTCCGCAACAAGGCTGCGAGCAGCCTGGGTATCGCCGACGCCGCCGAGCGTGGACGGGAGGCGGCCTGGTCGGCGCTGGGCACGGGCAGTGCAAAATCAGCCGGAGCAAAGCAGGGCGATGTACCGGACTGGGCGCAGGCGATGCAACGTCGGCAGGACGGGCGCCATCACCGTCACCTTGCCGCGCAGACATTGAAGGAAGGTGATCGCGGCGGCGCGTCGGTCACCCCCGATATTCATGAAAAGGACGACTGAGATGATCTTTCGACGAGCAGTCCAGCGTTATGGCCAGACTCCCGCGCCGGAAACGCCGTACCAGCGAGCGGGCCAGCTCTGGGACGAGCGGATCGGAAGCGCGCGCGTGCAGGCGCGGAACTGGCGATTGATGGCTTTCGGTACGTTGGCCTTGTCGAGCGCGATGGCATCAGGCCTGATCTGGCAATCGCTGCAAAGCCGCGTTGTGCCCTATGTCGTAGAGGTGGATCGACTGGGTGAGGCGAGGGCGGTGTCGCAGGCCGAGGCGGATTATCAGCCGACCGATCCGCAAATCGCCTATCAGCTGGCGCGCTTCACAGAGAATGTACGCGGCGTGTCGCTCGATCCTGTGCTGATGCGCCGGAATTGGTTGCAGGCTTATGATTTTGCCAGCGAACGGGGCGCCATTTTCCTGGGGGAATATGCGCGGGCGCGGCAACCCTTCTCCCGGATCGGCGAACAGACGGCTTCGGTGCAGGTGACGAGCGTCCTGCGCGCGTCGAACAGATCCTTTCAGGTGAAATGGACCGAGAGCGAATATGAGCGGGGAAGCCAGGCGGGCTCGTCGCGCTGGACGGCGATATTGACCATCGTCACCAAGGTTCCGCGAACCGCCGATGATCTCCGCCGTAATCCGCTCGGCATCTATGTCGATGCGATTGACTGGAGCCGGGAGATCGAGGGCGACGCCACCCAGCTACGATCGGCCCCGTCCCGGACAGCGGCGGTAACAGCCATTTCCAACCCATCGGCCGACAGGATGGAGGCGCAGCCATGATCCATAAATCAACCATTTCGTTCGCCATGCTGGCCATGATCGCATCGCCCGCCATCGCCGATGGGGGAAACAGGTCGGCGCAGGCGCAGAATCGCGGCCTGGCAAATGTCGAACTCGCCAATCGCCATGCCACCTTGGGCCCCAAAACAGATGCATTCCTGAATGCGGTACAGATTTACCCTTATTCGGCGGGGACGATCTACAAGCTGATCACCGCGCCCGAACGTATAACGGACATCGCGCTGGAGCAGGGGGAAATGCTCGTCTCCGTTGCAAGCGGTGATACCGTTCGCTGGGTCATAGGCGATACGTCCAGCGGCAACGGAGCGACCAAGCGGACTCATATATTGGTCAAACCCAGCCTGACGGGCCTGTCGACCAACTTGCTCATCACGACCGATCGCCGTGCCTATCACCTGGCGCTGTTCAGCACCGCGCGGACCGCGCTGACGGGCATTTCGTGGAGCTATCCCGAAGATGCCCTGCTGACGCTGCGCCGCGCGAATGACGCGGCCCGTGCCGCCGAACCCATCGCGGCAGGCATTCAGGTCGAGCAGCTGCATTTCAATTATGCAATTTCGGGCGATACCCCGACGTGGCGTCCGCTCCGCGCTTTTGATGACGGCCGGCAGACCTATATCGAGTTTCCAGCGTCGATCGTTGTTGGCGATGCGCCTCCACTCTTTCTCGTCGATGGCAAGGGGGAGGCGCAGCTCGTGAATTATCGGCTCAGGGACCGCTTCTACATCGTCGACCGGATCTTCGACCAGGCTGAACTGCGTTTTGGCACTAGAAAACAGCAGGTTGTGAGGGTCGTACGGACTGGCTCAACTCGCCGACGGAGGGCGTCATGAGCGGATCGGAGGCGCCGACAGAGATCCCGTCGAGCGACGAACGGCTGGGAGAGAGCGCTGCTCACACACCGACGGAAGAAGTCCGGCCAAAGGAAAATCCGGCAGCGCTGCAAATGCGGGCTCAACCGGTAAAAGCGCTGAGATTTAGGCGCAACATTCTGGTGGGCGGTGTCGCCATTTTTTCCATTGGAATGGCGGCCACGATGTGGTGGGCGCTGGCGCCACGCCGACCAATGGCTATCGGCATGTCGATGACTGAGGCCGAGGCTTCGCGTCTACCACCGGATCAGCTGGCAGGATTGCCCAAAAGCTATGATGCGGTGCCGAAGCTCGGACAGCCATTGCCCGGCGATCTGGGACGCCCGATCCTGAAGCGGCAACGAGAAGGAGATGATTGGGTTGGCATGCGGCCGGACTCCAATGCACAAGCTGCGGCTGCTGCGCGCGAAAAAGCCGCTGCCGATCTAGAAGCTGCCCGGCAATCTTCCTTGCTGGCGATCACCGCGCAAAAGGCTGGAGAAGCAGCCAGCGCCGAACTCGTGGCACCGTCGCAGGTTACGCCGGCAGCAAACGTGCCAGAGGCGTCGGCGCCCGATCAGGATCTCGATCCAAACGGGCAGGCGAGGAAGCAGCGTTTCATGATGTCGTCTCAGACAGAGGGCGACGTCAATTCGCACAGTCTGGAGCCGCCCATGTCGCCGAACATAGTGTCAGCCGGTACCGTGATTGCCGCCAGCTTGATCACAGGCCTGCGATCCGACCTTCCGGGCCTTGTGACCGCTCAGGTCTCGGAACGTGTTTACGACAGTCCAAGCGGTCGAACCTTGCTTATTCCGCAGGGCGCGCGGCTGATCGGCCGCTACGATAGCGGCATCAGCTATGGGCAGAAGCGCGCCCTGGTCATCTGGCAGCGCATCATCATGCCCGATGGCAGTGCAATCCGGCTGGACAATGCGCCGGCGACCGACACATCCGGTTATGCGGGGCTGGCGGACAAGGTCGATTATCATAGCCTGCGATTGCTGCAGGGGGTGGCGATATCGACCTTGCTGGGTGTTGGCGCCAATATCTCCATTTCCGGTGAGAGCGATCTGGTGCGGGCTGTCCGCGAGGGGACCCAGCAGAATGTTTCGCGAGCCGGTGATCAGATCACCTCCCGCAATCTTCAGGTGCAGCCGACGATCATCATCCGTCCAGGAACGCCGGTACGATTGCTGGTTCATCGCGATCTCATCCTTCCTCCATGGAAAGAATAGGAGCAGCATATGGCTGACCTGAAACTGCCGCGCATTCCTGATCGAACGCCCGTGAGGGTCACAATTTCGATTCTTCCTGACCTGCATCAGGCAATTGTCGAATATGCGGCGTTATACAGCCAGACTTACGGCAGGGAGGAGTCCATCACGGAATTGATACCGGCGATGCTGGAGGCTTTCCTTGAAGGCGATCGAGTATTTGCCGCCAGGCGCAGGAATAGGCTACGTCCTCCTGAACGCACTGAATGATAACCGTCTGATCGTGCGAGTATCCCTTGTGAAAGACCTGCATTGCATGCCGGTTTTTGCCTCTGTGGTTCGGTAGGCGGGTTCACTCCGTTTCTGGGCCAACTTTCGATGGAAATACGCCCTGTTTGCGCCCCGGTCGACGACCAGCAATATTTCGCTAAGGTCGTTGCTGTATGGCGACAAAGAGCGAGTTCGGGGGGTGTGAATGGAATTCAAGAATGACTTGGTGCGTGCAGCATTTGCGCGGCAACGGTTGGCTTCCTCCTGCGTATGTTGCGGGTCAGACGACTTGGCCCATTCGCCTGCTGTCTTGATGCCTTTCATTGCCGATCGAGCATTTGGGTGGCGTCCTGTAATCATCGATGATAGCTGGGGCCTGAAAACGATCCAGAATGGGAACGCCTATTCGATATGTAAGACACTAAGGTGTCGTAGGTGCGATCATCTTTTCTGCGATATTAGATTTTCAGACGAAGAGATGAATTCCATCTATTCGGGTTACCGTGAAGAAGCCTATGTGAGTTTGCGAGAATATTACGAGCCTGGCTATCGTGAGCGGAATAATAGGTTAGCCCAATCTATTACCTACAAAGGTGATATAGAGGAGTTTCTATCGACCTTCGTCAAAGATCCGTTGACCATCTTGGACTGGGGAGGTGACACTGGAGCGAACACGCCCTTCGAAAAACGGCGGGTTAGTTTGGATATTTTCGATATAAGCGGCAAAGTCGTCGAAGGAGATGCGAGGGCTGTCACCCGCGAACAGGCAACATCATCAAAATACCGCTTAGTAATTTGTTCGCAAATTCTCGAGCATATTCCATTTCCTTTGGATGTCTTGCTCCCGGTGCGAGAAACAATGGATAGTGAATCTATCCTTTACATAGAGGTCCCTTATGAAGAGTTGATGCGTACTGAAATAATAGAGAAAGAAAAGAAAAAAAGACACTGGCATGAGCATGTCAATTTTTATTCACAATCGTCTATGGATGCTCTTTTAGAAAATTGCGGATTTGATGTGTTAAAAAGAAATATACTTGTAACCGAAGTTGCCGGAAATCAAGTGCATATCTTGCAGGTGGCATGTCGGTTATCATGGCGCCTATAAGGATATTGGAGGCATTTTATCTCTTCACAACGATTGCTTGCGCCGTGGTCAGCACAAACGGTGTTTCAGGCTTGTTAGCGAAGAAATCATCGACAGCCTTTCGCGCGCCCGGGCACGACGCGAATCCATAATCGTCGAAAATAATCACGCCATGTGGGGTCATCCGAGGATAGATGAATTCCAGCGCATCGAGGATCGACTGGTGCAGATCCAAATCGATGTGAGCAAAGCAGAACATCAGGTCATCGAGCCCGGCGAAACTCTGGGGTATCCAGCCCTTATGAAAGGCCAGACCGGTTTTGGCGCCGCCAGATACGAAGCGCCGCACATAATCCAAAGAGGTGTCGCTAAAATCGCCCGCCTCATGTTGATCTAACGCATCATTCGCAACGGCCATCCCTTCAAACGAATCGAACAGATGCAGGGTCTTTGTCGAACCGCGAAGCATATCGAACAGCAGCTTTGCCGAGCCGCCCCGCCAGACGCCGCACTCCAGAGCGTCACCCTCCAAGTGTAGTGTTTCCCGCAGATGGTGAAGCAGTGTGTAGAGGCTTTCAGGTTTTAGGCATGTATTACCATAGACTTCGGCAGATAGTTTCTGAAAATCCGGCTCCAGCCAGGGTGAATAATGCGGACGATATGTGTTTTTACCAGGGATATTCTTGACGATCAGCGCCTGATAGGCCGCATGGTAAAGTACTGGTGGGACAAGGGACTTGATCGCCGCCACAGTCCTTGATGAGTTCACATTCAACGTTGCCAGTTTCATTGTGGCTATATCCCCTAGCTTTAACTTGAACGCCGTTTAGGTGACGACTACGCGCAACAGCTAGTGGCGTAAGCGGGCGTCAATCGGTCGCGGTCCTGATCCAGATCCTCGTATATTGGATAGTGGTTGACCATTTCGCAGCCTGCGCACTGCGGCATCTGGCGCCAAGATTTCCTCAACTGGTCGGAGCGGAAACGTCGTAACTCTTCACCGTTCCATATTTCCGACAGCGATCGCTCCTTAAATGAGCCGACGTTGGTCTTGTGATGCCAGTCGGAACAGCAGACCCCGACATCTCCGTCCATGTGAACCGACAGCGAGTAAAAGGGAGACGGGCAGACAGAGCGACCCGTCGACAGGCTAACGCCAGTCATGCCTTTCCCGTTTTCACCTACGACGGTGGCCGCTTCTTCGGTGACGGGCATTAAATTTTCAATTGATACCGCGTCGGCGATCGGCGTGAATGTCGTGAAGAAATGACGTTTCTCAACATCGGATAACCCGGTGTCGATGATCTTCACATAAATGAACGTCTTACCACGCGATAGCCTGTGGAGGGTCCGGATATTCTCGACGATCTCAGCGAACGCCGTCTTGGTCTTCGTTGTCTTCAGATAGCCTTCATCACTCAGCGCCTCCACGCTGATACGGATTTTCTGCAGGCCCGCATTCACAAGTGCCTGAGCCTTTTCCTTCGTCAGCATGGCTGCATTGGTGATGAGTGAGACTTCGCGAATCCGGCCGGACGCAGTTGCATACCGAACCATCTCTGCGATACTCTTGTTCAATAGCGGCTCGCCGTAGTTGCCGAACACGAACTCATCGACCCGACCAGGAAACGATGCCAGGTCATCCACCAGCTTCCGAAGCATGGGGAGCTTCATGACACCCGCTTTCACGCCAGCATGACGCAGAGCTTCCGGATCGGTTTGCGGGCAGAAGAAACAGCGGAAATTGCACCCACTTGCCGGGTCGACGTGAATCTTCATCGGCGTGGTCATCGGTAGCATCGTAGCCAGGCCACGGCCACGACCGAAGGCAAAGTATCGCCAGTGCATACGCACAAGGCCAGTCACGACCTTTCCGGCGCGTAAAGGGCCGGCAGTTGAGGCCAGTTGACCTGACCCCCGGATTTTCCTCCAAGCTTGATTAGGGTTTGTGGGGATTCATCGTGAGTTGATGATGGCTGCGGCGAGATAGATCATTGCAGAGAAGCTCTGGTCGGTTTTGCAGGC
>NZ_JAINEZ010000104.1:0-15856 GCF_019873065.1 Sphingobium sp. PNB | reverse complement strand
AACTCGCCGCAAACTTCCTCGGCTTCGTCAAACTCGCCAGCATCATGCTATGGCTCAAATGATTAAATCGTCACTACTGCCTAGATGCCGTCGCGTCCATAGACGTCGGGCATGAACTGCACCCCGCCCGCGGTGGGCACGGCGGTCAGATAGGTCAGATAGACCGGCACGGGCTGGGGCAGCGGCACATGCTGTTCCGGCTTGTCGCTGTCGGACTTCAGCGGCTTGCCGAAGAACCAGCGGCCCAGCCTTTGCGCATCCTCCAGTCGCACGCAGCCATTGCTGAACTGCCGCGCCGGTTTCGCCAGAAGGTCGCGCGATGGCGTGTCGTGCAGGTAGATGCCAAGATCGTTGGGGAACATGAACTTGACCTTCCCCATGGCATTGTCGCCGCCGGGAAGCTGGCGCACGCGCAATTCGGTGCGCCCGTCGGCCACCGCGCGCCAGTCGATCGCGGCCGGCTCCAGCTTTTGCGCATTGGCGCTCCAGTTGGAAAGCGCTTCATAGCGCAGCTTCGTCAGCGAGGCGCCGTTTAGCATTCGCGGCGCGAGTTTCCGCTCGACCAGATCGGACGGCACGTTCCAATAGGGATTGAGCGTCGCATAGCGCACCATGCCCGCCATCATCGGCGTCTGGCTTTCCTTCGCGCCGACGACCACCTTCATCGTGCCGTCCTGCACGCCCTTGCTGAAATACCAGAGGCGGGCGGAGGCCGCATCGACCACCACATGCCGCACCTGCGGACCGGGCAGCAGCCGCGTGCGTTCCAGATTGAGCGCGATCAGCCGGTCATAATAATCATCGCCCCGGTTCAGCGCGGCGATGGTCGCGGCGCCCGCGACACCGTCCGGCTTCAGGCCATGATCGCCCTGAAACGCCTTCACCCTTGCGACGAGCGCCTTGTCATAGGCGGTTCCGCCCTCCAACCCCAGGCGGCGGCGAAGCGCCACGGCGCCAGTCTTCATGCCGGGGCGCAGCTTCCCATCGGTGGGCACCGGCACTTGCGGCAGTCCGCCCCAACGCCTTGCGAAAGTCGCCCGGGCGTCGCGCAGCTTCACGTAAAAGGGGCTCATCCAGCCGGACGAACGCACATAGTCGACAAAGGACGGCGCGACTGCGGCGGCGCGCAGAATCTCCTTCGGTTCCTCATCCTTCGGCTCCACCTCCGGATCGAGATAGCGCACCTTCACCTTGCGCGAGGGTTTGCGCATGTCGCTCACCAGCGCGGCGAAGGCCTTGGACAAGGCGATGTCCGCCCGCGCCAGCAGCCGGGGATCGCCGTTCGCATCGGCCTCCTTCATCAGGGCCTTGAGTTCGCGCGGTTCATAATCCCTGGGTTTCAACCCATCCGCATCGGCCCCCTCGATCAATGCGATCAGGGCATCGGCTTGCGGCCCGACCCTGCCCTTTTCGATCCAGAGCGGCCAATAGCCGCGCGGGGCGTAGAAATCCCTCAGCTTGCCGCCCACGGACGAGCGGATTTCCGCCGCCACGCTGGTGCGCTGGGAGTCCGCAACCGCGCCGGGCTGCGCAATGGCCTGTCCGGGCCAGGCCGTCAGCAGAAGCGCGGAAAGCAGGGCGGCACGGAGGAAAGGGGCGCGGCAAAGGCGCCGCGCCCGGACAACTGCGTTTATCAGCCGCGTTCTCCGCGACGGGAGGGCGGCGGAGGCGGCGGGGGCGGCGGACAGGGCGGTCCCTGAATCTCATGATACATGCCGTCGGGCGAATAATAGCCATCGACGATGCCGTCGCCATTGCGGTCTGCCGCGACAGTGCCGCTGATCGCGCCCGGGCCGACCGGCGGCGCGGGGGCGATGGGTTCGTCCCTCGTCGACGCGCATGCGCTCAATGCGAGCGCCGTGCCGCCGAGAAGTGCCAATAGCCTGATTTTCATACCCTCTCCCTTGGCGCTGCGAGGACCGTGCGCCGGTTAGAATGTGGACGCTGCGGGTTGCAGCGCGAGTGTAACGACCGGCGGTCGGATTCGATTCCATTACCGCTGCGCAATGACGACGAGTCGTGCCCGGGCAACGGTTAACCGAGCCGGGCTGCGATGCTTCCGCCGTCCCGAGCCCGCCATGCTCCTGCGAAGGCGGGAACCCGGTTCAGGCGGCAGGACGGGTTCGAACCACTCGCCTTACCGGGCCCCTTCAACAAGAGCAGGTCGCGCCGGGATCAAATCCCGACCCACTCCGCCGAAGCAATACCCTGCGCATAGAGCAGCACGGACAGATCGCCATGCACGATCTCCGCCGCCGCCGCTTCGCGCGTCTTGGGCTTGGCGTGATAGGCGACCCCCAGCCCGGCCCCCTGGATCATCGGAATGTCGTTCGCCCCGTCGCCCACGGCCAGGGTCAGCGCGCGGTCGATCCCGCCCTCTATCGCCGCTTCCAGTTCCGCCCGCTTGCGCGCCGCATCGACGATCGGCACCGTCACCGTGCCCAGCAAGGCCCCGTCCGCGATCTCCAGCACATTGGCGACGGCGGCATCGAAGCCGATCTCCTCCGCCACCGGTCCGGTGAAGCGCGTGAAGCCGCCCGACACGAGCAGCGTCCTCGCTCCCCTCGCCTTCATCGTGCGCACCAGGGCACGGGCGCCGGGCATGATCTTCACCCGCTCGGCCCTGCACTGGTCGATGGCCGCGTCCGCCAGCCCCTTGAGCAAGGCCACCCGCTCATGGAGCGCGCCGGCGAAGTCGAGTTCGCCCCGCATCGCCCGCTCGGTGATTTCCGCGATCTGCGCCTTGATCCCGGCATAGTCGGCCAGTTCATCGATGCATTCGACCGTGATCATGGTGGAGTCCATGTCGGCGATCAGCAGCTTCTTCTCCCGCCCCCCGACCGGTTGGACGATCACATCCACGCAGTCGCCAATGCCGGTCAGCGCGGCGCGCGCGGCAATCGGATCAAGCCCAAAGAAAATATCCGCCGCCTTGCCCTCGTCCAGCCACTTGCTATCCACCGGCGTGCAACCCGCCGTGGCGAGCCGGCCGGCAGCCTCGGCAATATTGTCCTGACTCAAGGCGCCACTTGCCACTAAGGTCGCAACGAACATGGAAACTCCTGACACTTCACAGGGCGAATCCCGCCCGCGCGTGGCGCTTATTGCCGGGCCCACCGCCAGCGGCAAGAGCGCGCTTGCGGTTCGCCTAGCCCGCGCGGCGAACGGCATCGTCATCAATGCCGATGCGAGCCAGGTCTATGCCGACCTCCATATCCTCTCGGCGCGCCCCAGCGAGGAGGAAATGGCCGGTATCCCGCACCGCCTGTTCGGTCATATCGACGGCGCGGAAGCCTGCACCGCCGCCCGCTGGGCCGCCGAAGCCCGCAGCGAGATCGACAAGGCGCATGAGGCCGGACGGCTCCCCATATTGGTCGGCGGCACCGGGCTCTACCTGCGCACCCTGCTGGACGGCATCGCCCCGATCCCGGACATCGACCCCGCCGTCCGCGCTGCCGTCCGCGCCATGCCAGTGGCGGAAGCCCATGCCGCGCTGGCGAAGGAAGACCCCGCCGCTGCCGCCCGCCTCGCCCCCGCCGACACCAGCCGCGTCGCCCGCGCTCTGGAGGTGGTCCGCTCGACCGGCCAGCCCCTCTCCGAATGGCAGCGGCGCAAGAGCGGGGGCATAGGCCCGCACATCGCCCTTTCGCCCATGATCCTGCTGCCTCCGCGCGACTGGCTGATCGCGCGCTGCGACCTGCGCTTCGGGCAGATGGTGGACGGCGGCGCCGTAGCGGAAGTCGAGGCGCTGCGCGCCCGCGACCTCTCCCCCGACCTGCCGGTGATGCGCGCCATCGGCGTACCGGAAATCGCCGCCTGGATGGCAGGGGAAATCGACCGGGAGACCATGATGGAACGCGGCCGGATCGCCACCCGCCAATATGCGAAACGGCAATATACCTGGTTTTCGCGCCAGCCTCCGCCCGAATGGCCTCGAGAGGCGCGACAGATTAATATGGAAATTGTCGATGAATTGGCAATAAAATTACAACAATAACTATTGACTTGCCATTTTATGTCCAATAGACGCAGCCGCCTTGCCATCCTTCCGCTTCTGGAGCAGAGGGCGCAGCAATTATCGAATGGAAGGAGCCATCGTGGCCGAAAAGAGCGGCGCGGACATATTGGTTGAGTGCCTGATCGACCTGGGGGTCGAGGTCGTGTTCGGCTATCCGGGCGGCGCGGTGCTGCCCATTTATGACGCACTCTTCAATCATCCGAAGATCCGCCATGTGCTCGTTCGCCACGAACAGGGCGCGACCCATATGGCGGAAGGCTATGCCCGTTCCACCGGCAAGCCCGGCGTCGTGCTCGTCACGTCCGGCCCCGGCGCGACCAATGCCGTCACCGGCATCACCGACGCGCTGATGGATTCGATCCCGATGGTCGTCATCACCGGGCAGGTTCCGACGCAGCTCATCGGCACGGACGCTTTCCAGGAAGCGGACACGGTCGGCATCACGCGCCACTGCACCAAGCACAACTATCTGGTGAAGTCGCCCGGCAAGCTGGCGAGCGTCGTCCATGAGGCGTTCCACATCGCCACCACCGGCCGCCCCGGCCCGGTCGTCATCGACATTCCCAAGAATGTCCAGATCGCCACCGCGCCCTACAGGAAGCCGGAAAGCTTCGAACATGCCAGCTACCGCCCGCAGACCGAGGCAGACCCGGCCGCCATCGCCAGCGCGGTCGAGATGCTGGCGGCTGCCGAGCGGCCGATCTTCTACACCGGCGGCGGGGTCATCAACTCCGGTCCCGAAGCCTCGACCCTGCTGCGCGAGATCGCCGCGCTGACCGGCGCGCCCGTCACCTCGACGCTGATGGGTCTGGGCGCCTTTCCCGCTTCGTCCGGCCAGTGGCTTGGAATGCTGGGCATGCACGGCACCTATGAAGCCAATTGGGCGATGAACAAGGCGGACCTGATCGTCTGCGTCGGCGCCCGTTTCGACGACCGCGTGACGGGCCGTCTGGACGCCTTCGCCCCGCATGCGAAGAAGATCCACATCGACATCGACCGCAGCTCGATCAACAAGACGGTCGAGGTCGACCTGCCCATTATCGCGGACGTCGGCAACGCCCTGGCGGACATGATCGCGCTCTGGAAGGATCGCGGACACAAGGCGGCGGACCTTGGCGAATGGTGGGCGCGGATAGACGGCTGGCGCGCGCGCAACAGCCTCGCCTATCCGGAAAGCCGCGAAGAGATCATGCCGCAGGAGGCGATCGCCCAGCTCTACAAGGCTTCGCGATCGGCCAGTGACGTCATCATCACGACCGAGGTCGGCCAGCACCAGATGTGGGCCGCCCAGCATTTCGGCTTCGACGCGCCCAATAAATGGCTGACCTCCGGCGGCCTCGGCACCATGGGCTACGGTTTCCCGGCCGCCATCGGCGCGCAACTGGGCAATCCGGACAGTCTGGTGGTCTGCGTCGCGGGCGACGCATCGATCCAGATGAACATCCAGGAAATGGGGACGGCCAGCCAGTATCGCCTGCCGGTCAAGATCTTCATCCTCAACAATGAATATATGGGCATGGTCCGCCAATGGCAGGAACTGACCTATGAAAGCCGCTATTCCAATAGCTATTCCGACAGCCTGCCCGATTTCGTGAAGCTGGCGGAGGCCTATGGCTGGACCGGCATCCGCATCGAGGGGCCGCAGGAACTGGAGGCGGGCATCCGCCAGATGATCGACACGCCCGGTCCGGTGATCGTGGACTGCCGCGTGGCGAAGCTTTCCAACTGTTTCCCGATGATCCCGTCGGGCGCGGCGCATACCGACATGCTGCTCGACCCCAGCCAGGTCGAAGGCGTCATGTCGGACGAAGCGAAGGCGCTGGTGTAGGGATGGCGGCGTGACGCAACATCTGAAGCTCCGCATCCATGTGAGCGAACCTTTCGATTTCGAACGGTTGGCCGGCAGGTCCGAACTGACCGGCTGGACGGTGGACCATGCCGATCCGGAGAATGGGGATTGGGAAGTCCATCTGGATGCGGGCTTCGACTTTCACGAACGCCACATCGGCCGCCTGCTGGTCAGTCCGCGCTATGTGGGCGAGCATCTGGCGCGGATGTTCGATGCGATCGCGGGCTTCCCGGTGCGGATCGCCCATCGCGACGACGGCGCATGGCACTACGCCTTCACAGGCATGATTTCAGAGCGCCATGAGCGCGAAGAACCGGACAACGGAAGCATCTGATGCATATTCAGGAAGAGATTAGCGAGCGGCATGTCCTGTCGCTGACGGTTTCGAACGAGGCGGGCATATTGGCGCGCATCGCGGGCCTGTTCACCGCGCGCGGCTATAATATCGACAGTCTGACCGTGGCCGACATCACCCCCGATCATGCGATCAGCCGCATCACCATCGTCACCAGCGGCCCGCCCAAGGTGATCGACCAGATTATCGCCCAGCTCGAACGGCTGGTGCCGGTGCACAAGGTGACCGACCTTACCGACAACGGCCCCTTCGTCGAACGCGAACTGGCGCTGGTCAAGGTCGCGGGCGTGGGAGAGGACCGGATCGAGGCGCTTCGCCTGGCCGACGTCTTCCGCGCGAAGGTGGTCGACACGACGATCGAGAGCTTCATCTTCGAGATCACGGGCACCACCGACAAGATCGACAATTTCGTCGGCCTCATGCGGCAGATCGGCCTGGTGGAGGTAGGCCGCACCGGAGTCGTCGGCCTGATCCGCGGCAAGGAGCCGAACTGAAGAAATCACCCCTCTCCCGCCGGGAGAGGGAGGTCGAAAAGAGTCACGTGCCTCTTTTCGACGCCGCAAAGCGATGGGAGGGTGAGGGCGGTCCCCTCGCCGCGCAGGTGGTCCCCCTCACCGCAAATCTCGGCTCCGCAAGGCGCCACCCGAACGGAAAGAAGGAACGTCAAATGAAGGTTTATTACGATCGCGACGCCGACATCGGCCTGATCAAGGGCAAGAAGGTCGCCATTCTGGGCTATGGCAGCCAGGGCCACGCCCATGCGCAGAATCTGCGCGATTCCGGCGTTGCCGAAATCGCCATCGCGCTGCGCCCCGGTTCGCCCAGCGCCAAGAAGGCCGAAGGCGCGGGTTTCAAGGTGCTGCCCAACGCCGAAGCGGCCGCCTGGGCCGACGTGCTCATGATCCTGGCGCCCGACGAGCATCAGGCCGCCGTCTATGCCGCCGACATCCACGCCAATCTGCGCCCCGGCGCGGCACTGGCCTTCGCGCACGGCCTCAACGTGCATTTCGGGCTGATCGAGCCGCGCAAGGACGTCGACGTCATCATGATCGCGCCCAAGGGCCCGGGCCACACCGTCCGCGGCGAATATCTGCGCGGCGGCGGCGTGCCCTGCCTGATCGCCGTTCATCAGGACGCGACCGGCAATGCCCATGACATCGCCCTCTCCTATGCTTCGGGCGTCGGCGGCGGCCGCTCCGGCATCATCGAAACCAACTTCCGCGAGGAATGCGAAACCGATCTGTTCGGTGAGCAGGCCGTGCTGTGCGGCGGCACCACCGCGCTGGTCCAGGCCGGTTTCGAAACGCTGGTCGAGGCGGGCTATTCCCCGGAAATGGCCTATTTCGAATGCCTCCACGAACTGAAGCTGATCGTCGACCTGATGTATGAAGGCGGCATCGCCACCATGCGCTATTCGATCTCGAACACCGCCGAATATGGCGACATCAAGACCGGCCCGCGCATCATCACCGAAGAGACGAAGAAGGAAATGAAGCGCGTCCTGGCCGACATCCAGTCGGGCCGCTTCGTCAAGGATTTCGTGCTGGACAACCGCGCCGGCCAGCCGGAACTCAAGGCAAGCCGCATCGCTTCGCAGCGTCACCCGATCGAGGAAACCGGCGCGAAGCTGCGCGCCATGATGCCCTGGATCGGCGCCAACAAGCTGGTCGACAAGGACAAGAACTGAAAGCCGCCCGCCATCCCGGCAACGGGGTGGTAGGTAGCCGATCCGGTAACCCTTTGTTTCCGGTTACGGCTCTGGAACAATCAAGGGACGTCGCTTATCGTAGCGGCGTCCCTTGATCGCTTTCGGAGATTATCCTTCATGCGCAAATATCTGATCCCCGCCGCCGCCCTTGTCGCCCTTGCCGGCGGCAGCGCCGTCATCGCCCAGCAGATGCCGCCCGCCCCCGGCGCGAAGGACGCCACGCGCGTGACCGGCGGCACCTATACGATCGATCCCGGCCACACCCAGATCCTCTTCGCCTATGACCATATGGGCTTCACCAACAATCTGGGCGTCATTTCCGAATCGACCGGCACGCTGACGCTCGATCCGAAAAACCCCTCGGCCGCCAAGGTTTCGGTCGAGGTTCCGGTGACGAACCTCAAGACCGGCATCGCCAAGCTCGACGAACATCTGATGAAGCCGGAATTCTTCGACTCCGCCAAATTCCCCAAGGCGACTTTCGTGTCGACGGGCGTGAAAGCGCAGGGCAACGAGGCGGAAATCACCGGCAACTTGACCATCAAGGGCATTACCAAGCCGGTGACGCTGGACACCGAATTCTACGGCGCGGGCAAGGCGCCGGCGATGATGGGCGGCAAGGAAAATGCCGGCTTCGTCGCCACGACCACGATCAAGCGCAGCGATTTCGGCATGGGCTATGGCGTGCCGATGGTCGGTGACGCCGTGGAACTGAAGATCGTCGTCGCTTTCCAGAAATAAGCCACGGGCACGAACGACAACCCCCTCCCGCCCGCGGGAGGGGGTTGGGAAGGGCGCGAGCGAAGCGAGCTTCTTCGCTAACCGGTCGACGCGCCGGTGACGCCGCGCCCCTCCCCACTCCTTCCGCAATCGGGAGGAGCGAGGGCCTGTGTCCTCCCCCTTGCGCTTGCCGGTCGATTCGGGCTATGGCGCTCCCATCATGCAGCGCGCGCTTCTTCCCCTGCTACGACTTACACGCCCTTAGGCGTGGTTTTTGTGCTGCTCTTCGCTTGAATGACGCGGCAATCCGCCTAAGGGCATAATCAAGCAGATAGTCGTACCACCGGGCAGGCCGCAATCCTTTGGACAGGCTCGCCCGTATGCAGAGAAGCCATTTTCGTCATGATGCTGACCGATCCCTCGCTGAAATACCGCCCCTTCCCTCAGGTCGACCTGCCGAACCGCCAGTGGCCGTCGAACGTCATCACCGCCCCGCCGCGCTGGCTGTCGACCGACATGCGCGACGGCAACCAGTCGCTGATCGACCCGATGAATGCGGAAAAGAAGCGCCGCTTCTTCGACCTGCTGGTGAAGGTCGGCGTCAAGGAGATCGAGGTCGGGTTCCCAAGTGCTGGCGCGACCGAGTTCGACTTCATCTCCGGCCTGGTGCGCGACGGCGCGATCCCCGACGATGTGTTCCCTCAGGTGCTCACGCAAGCGCGCGAAGACCTGATCGCCACCACCTTCGAATCCTTGCGCGGCGCGAAGAAGGCCATCGTCCACGTCTATAACGCCGTATCCCCCGCCTGGCGCAATATCGTGTTCCAGATGGACCGGCCGCAGATCAGGGACATCGCGATCACCGCCGCGAAGCTGCTGCGCGACAATGCGGCGAAGCAGCCCGACACCGACTGGCATTTCGAATATTCGCCCGAAACCTTTTCCACCGCCGAGCTGGATTTCAGCCTGGAATGCTGCGAAGCGGTGATGGAAATCCTCCAGCCCACGCCGGAGCGTCCGCTGATCCTGAACCTGCCCGCCACGGTAGAGGCGGCGACGCCCAATATCTATGCCGACCAGATCGAATGGATCTGCCGCAACATCAGCAAGCGCGACAGCGTCGTCATCTCGCTGCACACCCATAATGATCGCGGCACCGGCGTGGCGGCGGCGGAACTGGGCCTGATGGCGGGCGCGGATCGCGTCGAAGGCTGCCTGTTCGGCAATGGCGAGCGCACCGGCAATTGCGACCTGGTGACCGTGGCGCTCAACATGTACACGCAGGGCATCAACCCCGGCCTGGATTTCAGCGACATCGATGAAGTCATCCAGACCGTCGAATATTGCAACCAGTTGCCCGTCCACCCGCGCCATCCCTATGCCGGCGAACTGGTGTTCACCGCCTTTTCCGGCAGCCATCAGGACGCCATCAAGAAGGGCTTCGCCGCGCAGGAAGCGCGCAACGACCAGATCTGGGACGTGCCCTATCTGCCCATCGACCCCAAGGATCTGGGCCGCGATTACGAAGCGGTGATCCGGGTGAACAGCCAGTCCGGCAAGGGCGGCGTCGCCTGGGTGCTGCAACAGGACAAGGGGCTGAAGCTGCCCAAGCGCATGCAGGCCGATTTTTCGAAGGTCGTGCAGGCGCTGGCCGACGAAAGCAGCCGCGAACTGAACGCCGCCGACATCTGGACCGCTTTCGAAACCCATTATCGCCTGACGGGCGAACAGCCCTACAGCCTGATCGACTATCATGAGAGCGGCGCGGCGGGCGACCGCATCTTCACCGGCAAGATCACGCACAAGGGTGGCGAACGGAGCATTTCCGGACGCGGCAACGGCCTGATCTCCTCGGTTCTCGCGGCGCTGCGCGATGAACTGGGGGTCGATCTGGAGGTCGCCGACTATAGCGAGCATGCGATCGGCGCGGGTACGGATGTCGCGGCGGCCGCCTATGTCGAATGCCGCACCCCCGATGGCCGGACCATCTTCGGGATCGGCACGGATACGGATGTCGCCACGGCCTCGGTTCAGGCGGTGCTGTCTGCGGCCAACAGCGTCGCCACGCAGCGCTGAAACGACCGACCTGCAATGGGCTCCTGCAAAGGCGGGAGCCCATGGGGAAGACGATCTACCCCGCCAGGGCCTTCACCATCCGCTCCCACTGGTCGAGCGCTTGCGGTATCCCCGCCACCGGCACGCGTTCGTTCAGCCCATGGGCAAAGCCGTCCTCGCCGCGCTGGAACAGGCTGGAAACGCCATAGCTCGGCACCCCCAGCGCCCGGAAATAGAGGCTGTCCGTCGCCCCCGCCGACATGGAAGGTATGACGGGAATATCCGGATTGCGGGCCGAAACCGCTGCCTTGACCGCTTTCACCACATCCTCGCGGAGCGGTGACGCATCGCTCGCCTGCGGGTCGTCCAGGGTGGTGATCCTGGCGTCCGGATCGTCAATGGCCTGCGCCAGTTCCGCCTTCACGGCATCCACCGCAATGCCGGGAAAGATGCGGCAGTTGACGTCGACCTTCGCGCTTTGCGGCAGCGCGTTGAGCGCGTGGCCCGCCTGCGCCATGGTGGCGACGCAGGTCGTCCGCACCTGCCCCACAAATTCGGGATAGTCCGACAGCAGGTCGGCCGCCTTCCAGTCCCCCGTCTCGGCATAGCGCCGCATCGCCTCACCCACGGCCCCGCCGATCCGCTCCGCCGAAAGGGCCAGCGATGCCCTGGTCAGTTCATTGCGCATCGGCGCGAAGCGATAGGCGGCGATGCGGTCGATCGCCCGCGCCAGCCGATAGATCGGGTTGCCCGGCGTCGGCGCGCTGCTGTGGCCGCCCGCATCGGTGAAGGCGATCTCGAAATCCGCATAGCTTTTCTCGCCAGCCTGCAATTGATAGAGCACCGCCCGTCCGCCCTCGTCCAGCAGCCCGCCGCCGCCATCTCCATTCAGCAGCAGTTCGGCGTCCTTATATTTCTCCGCCAGCGCCCTGCTCGTCCGCATATGGGTTTCCTCGTCGCCCGACAGCAGCAGGGTGACGGTCCGCCGCGGTTGCCAGCCTTCCTTCTTCAGGCCCATCAACGTCGCCACCATCATGGCGACATCATATTTATTGTCCTCCGCGCCGCGCCCGAAAATATAGCCATCCTCCTCGACCGGCAGGAATGGATCGCGCGCCCAGTCCGCCGGATTGGCGGCCACCACATCCATATGGCCGATCAGGAGCAGCGGCCTGAGCTGCGGATCGCTGCCGCGAATGGTCGCGGCCAGGCTCGCCGTCTCACCCATCGGCGTGATCTCCACATCCCCCGCCGCAAATCCCGCCTGCTGCAGCAGCGATGCATAATAGGCGGCGAGGCGGGGCACCTGCCCCTCTCCCTCCACCGTCCGGAACGCAATGGATCTGACGAGAATGTCCTTGGCCAATGCCGGGTCGCCGGCGGCCTGCGCGGGGTGCGGCAGGAACAGCACCGGAGCGGTCAGGACCGCAAGAACCGCCCGCCATTTCCTCAAATCGCATCTCCTGCTGGACCAAGGACCATTCTGTGGCATAGTGGATTGCGACAGCCAATCCGTTTGCTGTCCCAGTCGCGGAAAGAGGGCGTCCTTATCCGCGTTCACCCCCATAAAGAATTGCTTGCGCGCATTTGACGGCATCGCTCACCATATCGCGCGCCGGTCGCCCGAAGGAATGCACCCATGGCCATCAACTATCGCAGTTTCGGATTTCAGGTTCTGGTCGGCATGGCGGTTGGCCTGTTGCTCGGTCTGGCGGCGCGAGCCATGGGGACCGCCCCGGACGGCGACCTCAACTGGCTGGCGACCGCGCTCAAGACGACGGGGTCGATCTTCGTTTCCCTGCTGAAGGCCGTGGTGCCGCCGCTGGTGTTCGCGGCCATCGTCGCCTCCATCGCCAATCTGCGCGCGCTCGACAATGCGGCGCGGCTGGCGGGGCAGACCCTGCTCTGGTTCGCGATCACGGCGCTGATCGCGGTCGTCATCGGCCTTGCCATCGGCCTGGTCGTCCAGCCGGGCTCTGGCCTGCACGGACAGGCGCTGGCGATCGGCAAGACGGACTCCGTCGGTGGCTGGCTCGATTTCCTGAAGGGGCTGGTTCCCGGCAACAGCTTCGCCCTGTCCGCCAGCACCAAGCTGAACGATGGCGGCGCGACCACCACGCTTTCCTTCAACATCCTGCAGTTGCTGGTGATCTCCATCGCCGTCGGCCTCGCCACCTTGAAGGTCGGAGAGAAGGCAGAGCCTTTCCTGGCCTTCGTCCGCTCCCTGCTGGCGGTGGTCCGCGCCATCCTGGGCTGGATCATCCGCCTGACGCCCATCGGTTCCGCCGCCCTGATCGGCAGCGCCATCGCCACCTATGGCTGGAGCGCGCTCGCCCAGCTCGGCGGTTTTGCCGGAGCCGTCTATCTGGGCCTCGCGCTGGTGCTGCTGGTCGTCTATCCGCTGCTGCTGGCGGCAAACGGGCTCAGGCCGCTGCCCTTCTTCGCCAAGGCGTGGCCGGCGATCCAGCTCGGTTTCGTTTCGCGATCCTCGGTCGGCACGCTGCCCGTCACCGAAGCCGTGACGGAACGCATGGGCGTGGAAAGGGGCTATGCCGCCTTCGCCATTCCGCTGGCGTCGACCACCAAGATGGACGGCTGCGCCTCCATCTATCCGGCGCTGGCGGCGATCTTCGTGGCGGGCTTCTACGGCATTCCCCTCCATGCGGCGGATTATGCGCTGATCGTCTTCGTTTCCGTCGTCGGATCGGCGGCGACGGCGGGCCTGACAGGCGCGATCGTGATGCTGACGCTGACGCTTTCCACGCTCGGACTGCCGCTGGAGGGCGCCGGGCTGCTGCTCGCCATCGATCCGATCCTCGACATGGGCCGCACCGCCGTCAACGTCGCGGGGCAGGTGCTGGTCGCCACCATCGTCGCCAAGCGGGAGGGGATTTTGGACGAGAGCGCCTATTATGGCGCATCCCCGTCCACCGAAGCGCTCGGCTCCTCCATCGCATAGCATACCGCCTCCACATTGATGCCGTCGGGGTCGAGGATGAAGGCGGCGTAATAGCTCGCGCCATAGCGGGGCCGCAGGCCGGGCGCGCCATTATCCTTGCCCCCGGCGCGCAGCCCCGCCGCGTGAAAGGCGTGGACCATCGCCCGGTTCTCGACCCGGAAGGCGACATGCGTCCCCTCACCCACCGCTTCATTGTCACCGAACCAGAAGAAGGCGTCCTCATCCCGGCCATAGCCATGGGCATCCCCGCCGCTGCCATTTTCCGCCGCAGCGACCGTCCGCAACCGCCTGAGGCCGATCGCGCCCAGCAGTTCATCGTAGAAATCGCGCGATCGTCCGGCATCACTGACCGCAAAGCCGATATGGTCGATCATTTTGCGCTCTCCTTTTTCTCGCTTTTGACCTAAACGCCCCACCACAACGCATGAATTGAAGAATGGGCAAAGTGGCGAAGCATCAGGTTCACATCATCGGCGGCGGCATGGCAGGCACGGAAGCGGCATGGCAATTGGCGCAGGCCGGCGTGAAGGTCCGCCTGTCGGAAATGCGCGGGAGCGGCGACATGACGCCCGCGCATCAGACCGAGGGGCTGGCTGAACTGGTCTGCTCCAACAGCTTCCGCTCCGACGATGCGGACAAGAATGCCGTGGGGCTGCTGCATCAGGAGATGCGGCGGCTGGGCTCCCTCATCATGGCGCAGGCGGAACCGGCCAAGGTTCCCGCCGGGTCGGCCCTGGCCGTCGACCGCCACATCTTTTCCGAAGGCGTCACCCGGGCACTGGCCGGGCATCCCAATGTGGAGATCGTGCGCGAACGCATCGACACGTTGCCGACAGAGGGCATGACCATCGTCGCCACCGGCCCGCTGACCGCCCCCGCTCTGGCCGCCAGCATCGGGCAGGCGGCGGGCATCGACCATCTCGCCTTTTTCGACGCCATCGCGCCGGTCGTGCATTTCGACAGCATCGACATGGACAAATGCTGGATGGCCAATCGCTGGGACAAGATCGGCCCCGGCGGCGGCGAGGGGAAGGACTATATCAACTGCCCCATGAACAGGGAGCAGTATCAGGCCTTCGTCCAGGGCCTGCTCGACGGCGAGAAGAGCGACTTCAAGGAATGGGAAAAGGACACCCCCTATTTCGAGGGCTGCATGCCCATCGAAGTCATGGCGTCGCGTGGCCCGGAAACATTGCGCCACGGACCGATGAAGCCGATGGGACTGGACGATCCGCGCACCGGCCGCTGGCCCTATGCGGTGGTGCAGCTGCGGCAGGACAATGCGTCGGGCACGCTGTGGAACATGGTCGGCTTCCAGACCAAGCTGAAGCATGGCGCGCAGGTTGAACTGTTCCGCACCATCCCCGGTCTGGAAAAGGCGGAATTCGCCCGGCTGGGCGGGCTTCACCGCAACACCTTCATCCAGAGCCCCAAGCTGCTGGACGGCACCTTGCGCCTGAAAAGCGCCCCGCATATCCGCTTTGCCGGACAGGTCACGGGCTGCGAGGGCTATGTCGAGAGCGCGGCCATAGGCCTGCTCGCCGGGCGCTTTGCCGCGGCGGAGATATTGGGCCGGCCGCTCGCGCCGCTGCCGCCGGAAACCGCGCTCGGCGCGCTGCTGGGCCATGTGACCGGCAATGTCGAGACGGCGGATTACCAGCCGATGAACGTCAATTTCGGCCTCTTCCCCCCGCTCGACGACGTGAAGAAGAAGCAGCGCAAGGAAGCCATGACATCCCGCGCCCGCGCCGCGCTGGGCGCCTGGCTGGGCGAACTTCAGCCGGCCTGACGTTTCAGCATCTGCATTTGGCGGCGGCCGCGCGTTTCGGCGCGGTCGTCGCGAATTCCGCTGGGGTCAGCCTGCCGTCGCCATCGCCGTCCGCCTTGGCAAAGCGATCCGACGTCGTCACCGCCCATTCCTCGAAGGAGAGGAGATTGTCATTGTCGCGGTCGAGCGCCTTGAACGCCTTGACGCGGCTGCCCATCATCTCGACCCGCGTGATGAAGCCGTCGCGATTGCGGTCGTAGCGGCCAAAGCGCTTCTGCTCGCGGCTTTGCGGCGACGCTTCGCCGGGCATGGGCGGCGCATCGCCCGAAGCGTCCGGATCGCCTTCCGGCAGGGCGTCGACAGCGGGCGGCGGGGGCGATCCGATCAGGGGCTGGGGCACGGGTTCATTGTTCGCCCGCCCCTG